>JAIRMT010000076.1 GCA_031258505.1 Treponema sp. | reverse complement strand
GCTTCCCAAAAATCATCCGTTATCTCCCATGCTACCCTTTGTTTCATTGAATCCCTCCCGCTTATTTCATATATCAGTTTCCTACTTTTATCAATACTTATTCAGGGATAAGCTCTTAGTGAAAAATTTTCATTACCGGTATCGGCAGGCCTTCTTGTAGGTATACCCTTTTGTGGTTTTGGTGGAAATATAACTGCCCGATATGAATTTCATCCGAATTTGGCCATTTATGGACGGATACAGTGCGCCTATGCCTTTGTTATTTTTTTCGGAACAGAGACTTTTATAATATCGCCATGTATTGGCCTAGGGTTAAGATTCTAAGGTATAAAAAAGTAACCATTCATGCTCCCATATATGGAGCATGAATGGGTTACAAATAAAATTGGTATTACGGTCCCGCGGCCCAGACGCGGATAGTGGTGAACAGCGGCGAGCTTGGCGCAGCGAGTATGCCTGTGGAACCGGCAAAAGCGGCTCTGTCTTTGGCGGCTGGTAACGGCGGCCAATGGCGGCGGGGTCTTGCTAAAGAACCCGAGTGAAGTTCGTTCCGAATTCCGCCTAACCGCCCAACCCGCGTAGCTCTGGATCAAGATCGTGAACAGGCTTAGTTATGTCGGCATAACAGGCTTAGATCACGATCGTGAACAGCTTGAGCGCGGCTTGAAACGAACACACGAACACAGTATAATTTGGGCCATAAGAGCAAAGTGCCTGGGGATAACGCTGCTCTGGAGTGAAGGTTCAGCATAGACTAAACTTTCCCCTCACTTACGCCAAACAGGGAGGATAGTATGCCAGTGGCAACACCACAAGAAAAAAAAGCGCCCACCTTCGAGGAGGTCTGGGCTTTGATTCAGGAGGTTGGCGAAAAACAGAAGGAGACTGCTGCGCAGATGCGGGAGACCGACAGACGGATGCAGGAGACCGACCGTAAGTTTGAGGAGGTCGCCCGCATGTTTAAGGAGCACGACCGTAAGTTTGAGGCGCAGAGGGAGGAGAGCGACCGTAAGTTTGAGACGCAGAGGGAGGAGAGCGACCGTAAGTTTGAGACGCAGAGGGAGGAGAGCGACCGTAAGTTTGAGGCGCAGAGGGAGGAGAGCGACCGTAAGTTTGAGGCGCAGAAGGAGGAACACGACCGCATAATTAAGGAGCTTTCTGAGTCTCAGAAAAAGACCCAGCTCATGCTTGAGGAGAGCAAGCGGATTGTTGATAAAGTGAGTGAGGAACTCGGCAACATAGGCCTTAACATCGGCCATGCAGCTGAGTCTTATTTCTATACGGCGCTTGCCAAGTCCCTGACTTTCGGGAATATATGTTTCGATGAAGTTATTCCGAACCTCAAAAAAGAGCGCAAAGGCGCGTCTTGTGAGTTCGACATTGTTATGGTGAACCACGAAGCGGTCGCCATTATTGAGGTGAAGCACCGTGTTCACCCGTCTCTGCCAGAAAAGATGGCGACAAGCAAAGTGAAACAATTCCGCGCATTTTTTCCCGAATATAGTAACTATACGCTGTACTTGGGGGTTGCCGGGCTGTCGATGGATAACGCGGTCGTGGAACATGCGCGGGCCTTCGGGGTCGGTGTTCTAAAACAGGACGGAGATGCTATAGAATCTTTTGATGTGCCGCTAAAGGCGTATTAGAGCGACAGCACGCCCAGAGCGGGTGATAGCCCTGGACAGTGCGGTAGCCGGCGCTGGAGGGTGGACTGCGTGCGGGCTTATTGCAAGGTGCTGAAGCCCTATCGCAGGGTCAGACACCGCGAGGCTGCCCTCGCCGACAGTGCCAGACACCCGTATCGCCGTAACCCCAGCCTAAAACCAGGGGGTACAGCGATTTTGACAACTCAACATAAAGCTAGTGCCTGATCAAGATCAGCGATTAGATCATCGCAATTTTCAATGCCTACGGATAAACGCATGAGCCGTTCATTGACACCGGACGCAGCACGCATTTCAGGTGGAATGGCGCTGTGGGTCTGTACAAGTGGATAAGTGATGAGGGACTCAACCCCGCCAAGGCTCTCGGCGAACAGGATAAGCGAGAGGTTTTTCAAAAGCAGCGGAACATGGTCCGCGTCTTTCAGGTAGAACGACACCATGCCGCCAAAGCCGCGTGTCTGAGCGCAGGAAAGGGCGTATTGCGGATGATCGGTGAAACCCGGATAGAACACACGCTCCACACGCGGGTGTTCCAAGAGGTAAGCCGCGATCCGCCCGGCATTATCCTGACAGCGTTCCATACGCAGCGCCAAAGTCTTGATGCCGCGCAGGGTTAGCCATGTATCAAACGGAGACAAAGACGCGCCTTCACTTCGCTGAATGTTCCGTAACGGCGCTTCCAGTTCCTCGTTTGAGGCAACAAGCACGCCGGAGAGAGTATCATTATGGCCGGCGAGGTACTTGGTTCCACTGTGAATAACGATATCAGCGCCTAATGGAAGCGGATTCTGGAAATATGGGGAGAGGAATGTATTATCCACAATGAGCAGTCCTCCTTGCTCGTGGATAAGCGCGGCGCAGCGGGCAATGTCGCTCACGTTCATCATGGGGTTAGAGGGTGTTTCGATAAAAAGCGCCCGTGTTTCAGGCCGGAGCGCTGCTGAGACAAGGGCAAAATCACTCGTATCCACCCATGAAAAGGCAAAGCCGTAGTGGACATAAAAATCATTGAACAGCCGGTAAGTTCCGCCGTACAGATCGGACGAGACTATAAAGTGGTCTCCGGGCTTAAACAGCTTTATAAGTGCGGAGATTGCACCCATACCGGTAGCAAAAGCAAGGCCATAGTTCCCCTGCTCAAGCATAGCCAGCGTCCGTTCCAGTTCGTTCCGTGTGGGATTCTCGCACCTGCTGTAATCAAAGCCGGTACTCTGCCCCAGCTCCGGGTGGTGGAACGTGGCGCTCTGATAGATTGGCACACTGATCGCGCCGGTCGTCTTATCAAACGGCGTTGCTCCATGTACGCATAACGTTTCTACTTGCACTGCATTATTCCTCACTGTATTAGTATCAATATGACGGAAGTTTCCTTCGGTCGTTGCTCACTACGCCGCGTATAGCTGCACCGTCTACCAAAAGTGTTACCCGTGCGACGGGTTCTCTCGCACCCGCTCAATCGCGTTTGAAACCACTTCCTGAACCTGTAAGGCAAGCTCCTCGTCGGAGAGTGCCTGGTCTGCGTAGAGGGAACCCATGAGCGAATAGTGGTACATGGGTTTCATTGCGTTCAAGGCAAAAGCGGCCATGTCCGCTACACAGTCATTACAGAGACAAAGTTTATCTCCATACGCCTTGAACTGTTTCTCAAGCTCGTCGAACACCAGTTTTTCCGCCTCATTTACCAGAAACTCAAAATCGTAATTATCAGTTAAAGCCATAAAGAATCCTTTCCTCTATTTAGATCGGAGCATTAGTATTGTTATCCCTTTCCATATTGACGAACTTTGCGAACTTTGACAGGAAGAGGAGTGAAATCCTCCCCACTGGTCCGTTTCGCTGTTTTGCCAGAATGATCTCGGTTTCGCTCCCTAATTGGCGCGCCTGTTCCCGCTCCTCTTGAGTCTTGTCGGCTTCCCGTGCGCGATGGATAAGCATAACTACATCAGCGTCCTGTTCAATGGAACCTGATTCGCGTATGTTTGCAAGGTTTGGCCGCTCCCGCTCTGCCTCCCGCGTAAGTTGGGAAAGGACCACAATGGGAATGTGCAGTTCCCGCGCCAGACTTTTGAGGGAACGGGAGATTTCAGCTATCTGCTCATGACGGGGGAGCTTATAATTTTCAGAACTGATGAGCGTAAGATAGTCGATGAAGATGATTTCAATCTTTTCCTGAGCGCGGAGTCGTCGTGCCAGCGCCCGAAGGTCAAGGAGCTTCATGTTTGGCATATCCACGATGTAGAGTGGGGCTTCATAGATACGCGCCATGGCTTCTTGAAGCTGGAAGTAATCGGTCCTATCAATGAAGCCAGTTCTGATCTTGTTGGCGTCGATCATGGCCTCGCTTGAGATGATGCGAAGCATGAGCGATATGTCTGACATTTCCAGTGTAAAGAAAGCCGCAGGGATATTGCCCTTTTTGTTGTGAATGGCGACGTTGGCGGCTATGTTCAGGGCAAACGCGGTCTTGCCCATGGAAGGCCGCGCCCCAATGATGATAAGCTCCGAAGGCTGAAAACCAGAGGTGAGCTTGTCAAGTTCGTCAAAACCAGAGGGAATCCCGGTGTACTCCTGTTTGGAGTTATACAGGCGCTCAATGAACTCCGAAGTTTCCTGAACAATAACTTTAATGTCCCGGAATGAAAAGGTCTGCCGCTTGTCGCTTAACTCAAAAATCTTCCGCTGGGTTTCCTCAAGAAGGAGGCGAGCCTCAAGTGATTCATCAAAGGACTGAGCAATCACATCACGGGACACACGAATCAGGGCGCGTTTCAGCGAATAGCCCTGCACGGTCTGGGCGTAGTATTCGATGTTGGCGCTTGATGGCACGATATTGGTGAGGGAAGCCACATACGCCGGACCTCCCGCTTCATCAAGTTTCCCGTTCTGCCTCAATTCCTCACTGACCGTGAGAATGTCCGCCTCAAGGCCCTTGTCGGTAAGGTTCTGAATTGCTTCATACACCTTACCGTTGGCATTGGAATAAAAATCGTCGGGACGAAGGTACTGTATAGCCGTTGATATGGCGTCTTTGTCCATGAGTAGCGCGCCGAGAGTCGCCCGCTCCGCCATATCATCGTGGGGAGGAATGTTATTCCTGATATCCGCGTTGGCCATACTGGTAAAAGCTACTCGGTTACAGGAACCGCTTCCTCTGCCTGACCAGGCGCCGCATCAACAGGCGTGGCCTGTTCGGGAACTAGGGTGTTGGCGGGGGCTTCTTCCCAACGGCGGCGACGGCGGTTGGGACGCGCGGTTTCAGGCTTGGTTTCAGTCTTCACTTCCTGCGCCTGAACCGTAACGCTCACCTCAGCAGCGGCGCTCTCGTAGAGCTTTACCGAAACCTTATACTTGCCAACGCTTTTGAAGCTGTTGCCGGTAAGCTCAATGCGTTTCCGCTCGACCGGAAATCCCTGCTTGCTAAACTCGTCAGCTATGGTCTGACTTGTTACCGCGCCATAGAGTTTCCCGTTTGCGCCGGCGGGCATGATGATCAGCAGATTCAGCGCCTCCAGTTTTTCACGGATACTGGCGGCGTCCTTGCGTTTTTCCTGCTTACGAGCATCAATTTCGCCCTTACGCGCCTCAAACTGTTTGATAACGCGCTCCGTGTAGGGAAACGCGATGCCGCGTGGAAAAAGATAGTTACGGGCATAACCCCTGGCAACTTCCTTCACATCACCTTCCTCACCCAGCGGGGCGAGGTCTTTGTTTAAAATAACTTTCATAAAACAAGCTCCTGTAAAGATTGAGCGGACATAAAACACGAATACGCGCTTACTTCCCCGGAGTAGAGGAAGGTCCGCTTAGATTTAGCGCCCGAAACGGCACCCAGTTTTCAGCAATACCCAGCAAGAGTAGTGCCGCCAGAACAAGCATGTTAAGGCCTGGACTGAGACTTAAAAATACAATAAACACATACGCCGCTATGCGTAGAAATAATGGTAAAACCCGTAGCGTCATAAAGTGAAAGAAAATCCCAACGCCTTGGGCTAGATACAGTAGGGCGCAAGCCGCGAGCAGATTCCAGCCAGCGACTTCAAGCGGTATGAACGCGAAAAAGCTTCCGGCCAGCGCCACCAGCAGAGACGCAGACAGCACCCAGATAAGCGGGCTGTCCACATGAAAGTGAATCAGATTTCCCCGCGCCTTGCGGCAGATAAGCCGGGTAAACACAAGGCTCAACTGGCGGTTTACCAGAAAGATCAGAAAGCAGGAAACAAACGCCCCACCCCGCAGTCCAACAAAGTCAAGCAGGTTTATCAGGGTCTCTGGCGTGAGGTACTGCTCAAGCATGGAGAGCTGTACCACATCGGTTCCGGCCTGCGTCAGAGTCAGTTCCCGCAAAAGCTCCGCCTGAGTGGTGATGACTTCATGAAAGCCGGACGCTTCAATGTTCATAAACAGCAAGAACAGCACAGCGCCCAGGCCGCAGACAATAATGAACCGGTATGCCTCTCGTATCCGCGCCCAACGAGCCACAGGCGACGCCATCGCGGTGAACAGTATGGCTAGAACAGTGAAGTAGATACAGTCCCACCACGGGAACATCGCCACAGTCTGCGGCGAAAAGAGCGCGAGACAGAATCCGTTGCCGAGTATGGCGGCCAAAGTACAGAGCCACGCTGATACTGGATTATACCCATAGGCCATAAACCCAAGCGGCGCGAGAAAGAAAAACGCCAGCAGCCCGCTCCGCATGAAAAACACGCAGAGCGTGGCGCATACCAGCGCCGGAATCCAAGCTATATCGTTTGACGACTCACGAGTGAACACGGTGGTCTATACTTATTCGGCGACGAATGGAAGAAGCGCGAGGATTCTGGCGCGTTTGATAGCCAGAGCCAGCGCCCGCTGATGCTTGGCGCATGTGCCAGTGATACGGCGCGGTAGGATTTTCCCCCGTTCGGTGATAGACCGGCGCAGGGTATCCGCATCCTTGTAGTCTATCTTGAACTTCTGGAGGCAAAACTTACAGACCTTTTTTTTGAAGAAGACCTTGCCTTTTCCACCCGGCACGCCGTTACGAGGCCCACGCTCGTCGCTGTCCCGGCCATCCATATCCGCGCCTCGATCCTGTCGGAACGGGCGCTCAGGTCGATCATTTTCAACAAATTTCTCATCAGACATATTTTTTTCTCCTTATAAATAGTCTTGTTGCATGACACACCTTACAGCGCATCATTGCTAAAAAGGAATATCATCGGCAAAGCTATCGCCGTTGTTTCCCTGTGGTTCACGCATCGGCGGTCCTTGATAGGGACTTTCATTCCGGCGCTCCTGATATGGACCCTGCCCATAAGACGGCGAGGACGGCATGACGCCGCCGCCCGACGGATTGCCGCCGAGAAGCTGGAGATTGTTTGCCACAATCTCGACCTTGGAACGGTTCTGGCCATCCTGCTCCCAGCGATCCTGTCGAAGTTCGCCATCAATACCCACGAGTTTGCCTTTGATGAGGTACTGGTTAAGGGTTTCGCCCTGCCTCCCCCAGACAACAATGTCGAAGAAGTTGGCCTCATCGACCCATTGATCGCCATTCTTACGTCGCCGGTTCACCGCGATAGAAAACTTGCAAACAGCCTGCCCGTTG
>JAIRMT010000039.1 GCA_031258505.1 Treponema sp. | reverse complement strand
CCTCTGAAGGTATTAGAATACTCTCTGAAGGTATTAGAATACTCTCTGAAGGTATTCGACTTCCCTCTGAAGGTATTCGACTTCCCTCAGAAGGTATTCGACTTCCCTCAGAAGGTATTCTAATACTCTCTGAAGGTATTCTAATACTCTCTGAAGGTATTCTAATACTCTCTGAAGGTATTCGACTTCCCTCTGAAGAGTGCCAGACACGTAAGACGCCCATTGCCCTGTGAGACCATAGTCAGATGAGCCTTCGACCGTTATATGAATTCCTGACTTTTTGGGGAAGCTGGTAGAGACAAATCATGTTAATGTATTAGTATTGAGAGCCTATTTGACGGGTAGCTGACCAGAGCTTTGTTAAGCGTGATACCTTCTGATTGGAATAGACTCTTGAGATACTAAGTTTGTTATGGAGGTGTTTATGAAACTAGGCGCACAACTGTATTCTGTACGGGACTACACTAAAACCCCGGCGGACATTGAGGCGACCCTGCGACGGGTTAAGGCACTTGGCTTTGACGTGATTCAAATTTCCGGCTTTGGGCCTTGCGCCCCTGAACTGCTGGCCGACTGGGTGAGGGAACTGGGACTTGACGTCTGCGTTACCCATGTTCCATGGGTCAGGCTTGCCGAGCCAGCGGAGCTTAAAAAGCTGATCGCGGAACATAAACAATTTGGCTGTTCCCATATCGGCTTGGGTATGCGTCCGGGCGACGTGTTCCCAAACAGCCGCGAAGGTTATACCCGCTTCATAAAAAAGGCCAATGAAATCTGTAAACAGATACAGGATGAGGGTCTTACGTTTGGGTACCATAACCACGACATTGAGTTCGAGAAATGGGACGGGGTTCGGGCAATAGACCGCCTCATCGACGAATGTCCAGACCTGTACTTCATCCTCGATACCTTCTGGGTACAAGCAGGCGGCGCGAATCCAGTTAAGTACATTAAGAAGCTGAATGGCCGTATCAAGGTCATTCACTTCAAGGACTACCGCATCGTGAAGCATATCCGGCAGTTCGCTGAAATCGGCGAGGGCAACCTTGACTGGGATGAAATCATCGCGGCCAGCAGGGAAACCAATATCCCCTACGCCGTGATCGAGCAGGACGCCGACTTTCTCATCGACCCCTTCACGAGTCTTGCCCAAAGCCTCAAGTTCCTCAAACAGCGCGTATAGCGCAAGCATTAAGCAACGGCGCGATACCTCGCGTCGCTGCTTAACAAATCAAAAAGTTAAAAAAACTGGGTGAGAAAGGTTGAGAACCACGGGACATAGGTTACGAGTATGAGTACCGCCAACTGAATACACAGAAATGGAATCACCGAGCGGCAGATTTCAATAAACGGCTTTTTGAAACGGTAGGAGGCAAGGAAAAGGTTCATACCAACTGGCGGCGTCAGGAAACCCACCTCAAGGTTGGTGATGAAGATGATGGCAAGATGTACCGAATTGATGCCATAGACTTCGCCCAATGGCATGATAAGCGGAAGCACGATGAGGATGGCGGAAAAAATGTCCATAAGGCAGCCTACGACCAGAAGCGCGATGTTTAAGAGCAGCAGGAAGAGGTACTTTGAGCTAATGGCGTTGAGCATCCAGCGGGCGAGGTTCTCCGGCGCTTGCGTGTCAACGATGTAGTAGGACAGGGCTTGGGACAGAGCCAGAATCGACAAAACGCCGCCGATGATAGGTATGGCCTTTGCAAACACGCGCGGTATATCGCAAAACTTTATGTCGCGGTGTATAACGACTTCTACGATAAAAATATAGACAACTGCGGCGGCGCCGATTTCACCAGTGCTGAGTATGCCGGAGAAGTAGCCGGTAATGAGCAGTACAGGCAGCAAAATCTCAAAACCAGCGGCTTTGATGGTGTGAAGGGCTTCTTTGAGCTTAAACGGGCTGACCGGAATCCTGGTTTTTACTGAGGCGACAATGCCAAACACAATAATGGCGAATACCAACACTAGGCCAGGGATAAAAGCGCCGACGAAGATGTGCAGGATGTTGGTCAACGTGGCAGTACCAACAAGGATAATGGGGATGCTCGGCGGAAACAGAAGCCCGATGCTGCCGGCAGAGGTCAGAAGCCCCTCAGAAAACTTGTCCTCGTACTTAACGTCATGCAAAACGCTATAAAGTATGCCGCCAAGCGCGAGGATGGTAACGCCGGACGCGCCAGTGAATGAGGTAAAAAAGGCGCAGATCACCACAGTGGCGATGATCATACCGCCTGGAAGCCAGCTAAAGAGGCTTTTGAACATACTCACCAGCCGCGTTCCAGACTTGCTCTCCGACAGGAAGAAGCCGACGAGCGTGAAGAGCGGAATGGCGATGAAGTTCTCCTGCGAGAGTGTGTTGTACACCTGTAGAGCGACCACATCAATCTCATTACCCGCGCCCTGTATCAGCACAATAGCCAGCCCGCCCATGGCGACAAAGAGCGGCGTTCCCACCAGCGCGGCAATAAGCAGAATGATAAGCAAGGGCGTTTTTATATAGTAGGAAACTGTGTAAAAAAGTTCGGTAAGCTCATAAACGCTGTCGGGCGTGTCAAAGCCCCAGATCGCCTTTGCCAGCATTGGTATCGAAGCGATGATACCAAGCGTCAGCGTCAGCAGCGGCAGTATCCGCGCCTTACCAGAGAGCGGGGCTTGCAAAGCAAAGCGAAAAGCCATCACTGTATAGCCGATTGGCACAACAAGCGCGAAAACCTGATCAGGGATAAAGCCAATGAGACGGGGCGGTGAGAGGCTGATCATGATGAATGGCACTGAGCTGACCGCGACCATAACAAGGATAAAGGCGGACAGCAGGTTGCTTATCACGGCGACAACGGTTTTGAACTTATCGTTACCGAAGTTTTGTATAAGCGCAATGGAAAGGTGTTCGCGGCTTTGCGTGGTGAGCATACCAGACAGCAGGCCAATGACGAGCAGCAAGTGCGATATAAGTCCGCCTGAGTCTGGAATGCCAGTTTTGAACACCAGCCTCGCCACAATGACAGCCACTGGTAGTAAGGCAAGCGCGGTCAGCGCAGTATAACACAGGCCGCGTTCAAAACGGCGCAGCGCGGTCAGCAAAGACTTCATCACTTGGCTACCTACTCCGGTAACGACGCAGTATGGCGCTGATACGGTCGTATAGCGCCTGATCAAATGTGCCATTCCGCACAAGGGCAGGCATCGACTCCTCGAACTCGGCGTACCAGACGCGCTCCTGTTCAGAGCTAAATGTCTCGTCAACCAGTCCGTAACGAAGCATGGTGTTGACAGCAGCGCTTTCAAGTCTGCCAATGGAGGCGTCAATGTCGCGGCCTGTGCGTAACGCCACCTCCTGAAGCTGCTTCCAGTAGGAGCGTCTGCTCAATTCTCGATACGCCTGCCGGTTTAGTACCAGTCCGCCCATAAAAGGCGCGATATTGATCGACGCCATATATTTCAGCTTGGTGAACACCTGCATACTCGCGACGTAGATGGGACTTTGGTAAATCGCGTCAACCTTGCCAGTATTAACAGCTATGAGTAAGTCGTTCAGGTTAGTCTCGATTATCTTATAGCCCATGGTTCTGAACGCCTGCGTTAGCTTCGGTATATCAGGAGTGCCACCGACGCTCATACTCTTTAATTCTGACGGCGTAGATACCGGGTTCTTTGAAAAGATTTTTAACCAGCCGGACTTTGCCCAGGTCAGCATGAAAAAACCCCTATCGTTAATGCGCTTCTCCAGTTCCGGCTTCACCTCGGCAAGCACCATGTCCAATTCAGCGTCATTGCGAATAAAGAACGGGGCGCTCATCGTTATCACTTCAGGACTGATGAGACTCATCCCGATTGACGTGAAAACGCCGGCTTGAATGGCATTACCCTTGAGTTTCTGGAGAACAGCGTTTTCACCGCCCTGTATGCCGTTGTGGTAGACGACCAGCTCCACCTCATTGTTGCTGATACGCGCCCAATCTGCCGCCATCCGGTTCAGCGCCGCTCCCCAGTCTGTGTTCTCTGGCGCCAATGACGCCAGCTTAATCGTCAGTTTGCGCTGGGCAAACACGTTTATGGCAGGAACCGCCAGCAGCAGCAGTACCAGCACACCAAGAAATATCTTTTTCATAAAATCCTCCCGTTAATCTTCAAAGTCTTCTTCATCACCCCAGTCCCATTCATCGCCAGAGCCAATATCAGCAAAGTAGTAGATCGCATTATCAAGAAGATAGCGCGCCTTGCGCTGTGCCAAAATGTTCTCAAGACGCTTGGATGGATACTCATTCACGTCAATGGCAAGCGCTGCTTCAAGGTATTGTTTAAACATTTCATAATCCTGCGCCGGAACCGCTATGGACTGGGCGTAGGAAACATAGGGACCAGCGCTTGCGCCGCCAGACTTTTTCAGCGCCAACTGGTAGTGAGTCTCGGCTTTAGCCTTGTCCCCGCCCATGTAATCCGGTAATGAGCCGTAGACCAGCACGAAAAAGTCATCAAGACTGCCGCCGTTGAAGTCAGGATCAAGCGCGTAGGCGCGCTGAACAAGGGCGATAAGCGATGGAATCCGTAGTCCCAGATCAACGTTGTTGAGAGGGGCAAGCGAATAGGCTGAAAGCGTGGCAGCGGCTGTCCAGTAGATGAGCGCTACATCAGCCTTTTTCAGCCGAGCGAGATACTGCTTTTGCTTTGCCTCATCAATATTCCCAGCGTTCTGTGGAAAGAACGTTTCGATAATGCCCGGGTAGCGCTTCTCAAACCCGTCATACAGGATATTGGCGCCCCGTATATAAAGCTTTTCAGCCCGCGCCTTGCCTGCCGCGCGCTCAATGTTTTGGCTCATCGGCAACTGTTCCACCGGCCCCTGCACAAAGGCATTGGCATACATGACGTAGAGAGAACCTGTCATAACAATAAGCCCCTGATGTTTGGGGTTTGCGGCTAGAAGCGCTTCGTACATCTTTATAGCAAAGGGAAGCGCGTCCCCCACCAACTCAGGATCATCATCGCCAGTGAACACATCACCCGCTCCGCTCCCGCTCAGAGCATCGCCCACGATATTCAGCGCCATGCTTTTACATGATACAGACAGCGCCATAAACGCCAGACTAAGCATCAATAATGCGGCAATCTGTGAGTGTTTCATCCTAGTCCCCGATAACCGCTCTGATGTCTTTGTGGATGGCGTCGAGCTTCCGGCCTGCTTCGGCTTTGGCTTCAGCAAGACCACCGCTCCTCACCTCGCTGCAGCAGGAGGCGTAGAACTTTATCTTAGGCTCAGTACCGCTGGGACGGGCGCTCACTACAGTTCCGTCAGCCAGGAAGAACTGCAATACATCGCTCTTGGGAAGATCAACAGTTTCGGTATGCCCCGCGTCGCGCGGGTACTTGCACACTGATTCCCGTATGTCGCGTATCTTTTCAATGGCGATATTGCCCAGAGTTGCCGGCGGGTTTTTACGGTATTCTTCCATAATATCCTCCATTACAGCAGGACCTTCAGGGCCGGGGAAGTATTTGGAGATGCCCATCTCTTGCCAGTAACCGTTACTGATGTACAGTTCGTCGAGGCGGTCGAGCAGGCTCTTGCCCTTGCTTTGCCAGTACAGCGTCATTTCAGCGGTCATGGCGGCTGCGGAAACGCCATCTTTGTCGCGCACTTCGGTTTCAACAAGGTAGCCATAGCTTTCCTCAGTACCCAGAACCACAGTCGGCGTACCAGCGGCTTCGCTCTTCCGCCAGACATCGGCGATCCATTTGAAACCAGTGAGACACTCAATGCACTCAGCTCCGTAAGAAGCCGCGATGCGCTTATGCATACCTGTTGTAACAATGGTGTTCACCATTGCGGGCTTTGCCGGCAATCTGCCAGTTTCTTTCAGCGAGAGGAAGATGTAGTCGGCGAGCAGGCTGCCTAGCTGGTTGCCAGTAACCAGAACAAAGTCGCCGGCCTTGTTGGGAACCGCGATACCGAAACGGTCGGCGTCCGGGTCTGTGGCCATAACCACATCGGCGCGCTTTTCCTTACCCAGCTTAATCGCCAGATCAAGCGCCGGCGCTTCTTCAGGGTTAGGGAACGCGACTGTGGGGAAGTCCCCGTTACCATCCCGCTGTTCCGGCACGGTAATCACGTTAAGCCCCAGGCTTCCCAGCACTGCTTCAACGTGAAACGCCCCTGTGCCATGAAGCGGCGTGTACACGATCTTCACGTCAGCCGCCTTTGCCTTGATAAGCTCCGGCCTGAACAGGCGGTTTCGTACCATAGCTTGATACGGCGCATCAATGCTCTGATCAATAATTTCGAGTAAGCCTTTGGCAAGCGCTTCTGCCCTGTCCATTTCGTTTATATCCGTAACCGCATTCACCTCGTCGATGATGCCTGTGTCGTGCGGCGGTATCACTTGGGAGCCATCGTTCCAGTACGCCTTATACCCGTTGTACTGCTTGGGATTATGACTCGCGGTTACCACAACACCTGTATCGCAAGCAAGCTGGCGTATGGCAAAGGATAGCTCCGGCGTGGGACGCAGGCTGGAAAACAGGTACGTTTTGATGCCATTACCCGCGAAGGTCAGCGCCGTGGCTTCGGCAAACTCCGGCGAGTAGTGGCGGCTGTCGAATGCGACCGCAGCAGAAAGCGGCTTGTTGGGAAACGCCTTTTTTAGATAAGCGGCAAGTCCCTGAGTGGCGTTTTTCACCACAAGGGTATTCATACGATTATACCCGCCTCCGATGACGCCCCGCAGACCGCCGGTACCGAACTCCAGCTTCCGGTAGAACCGGTCTTCCAGCTCTTTCCAGTCCTCGACAGCAAGGAGCTTTTCAACCTCGCTTCTAAAGTGAGACTCCTTTTCCCTGCTTATGTATTCCTTCGCCTCGGCGACAATAGCGTTTTTATCCATAAGAAACCTCCGGTTAGTAGCAACGCCAAGTGGCGCGCAAGATAATTTTATTATAGTTAGCTGGGTAAAGTACGGCAAGGTGGTATCCAATGTCTCACAGGATAAACGCATAGAAATCAGCCGGTTCGTGTAAGCAGGGCTTAGAGCGTCTCTAAGCTATGGCGTGTCGCGCCACTGAGCTAAGGCGAGCCGCGCCACTGCTTTCTTGAATAAAACCTTCGGCGTCGCCGTTCAGCCTCCACACCCGCAGGCAGAACGTCCATGATCGTGTCTCGATCGTGGGCGTGATCGTGTCTCGATCGGTCGAGTGCCAGACACACGCCAGCTCTATGGCGCGGCGCAGGGACCGGAAAAAAAGAGTGGGGGTAGCGGAAAACACGCGAAGCGGGTTTGAAGCGAGGGGGAGCAGCGGAGTAAACGGCGCGGCATTGGCGAATAGAGGCGCGCTTCTTCCTCAA
>JAIRMT010000018.1 GCA_031258505.1 Treponema sp. | reverse complement strand
GTGGAATAGGTCTGTTCCGGCATAGAATAAAACCGCAGTTCAGGGTGTCATAGCGTAGAAAGGCATACATGGCTAAGAAAATTCAAAGCACAGTCTCCCTGTCCAGAAGCAGGGGAATTTCTATGCGTTTATCCTGATCCCGTAGTAATGAAAGCTGTTTCAGACGACTATTTGCTTTTTCACCACATTTGCTTATACTGGACAGGTTCCTTTAACGCTCAAGTGGAGAGCTAAGGGAACAACATTCCTGAATCTCCGGCAAAAGGTTGGTATCAATGGAAATTCTTTATCTTCAGGACTGGCAATTCAGTCTTTCATCTCACCAAGACCCGTGGAGACGTGATTTTGACGACAACGCGTGGCAATCAGTCGTTGTCCCCCATGACTGGGCAGTATCTCAGCCATTCTCGCCTCAGAACTCAAGTGGAACCGGCTATCTGCCGGGCGGAACTGGCTGGTATCGTACCCGCTTTGTCTTACCAAAAGCCGTCGCGCAGAAGCTGGTGTTTCTCAACTTCGACGGCGTGTATAAACACAGCAAGGTCTGGTGTAATGGTTATTACTTAGGCGGGCGCGCATCAGGTTACAGCCGCAGCAGGTATGCGCTTTCCCACTGCCTCCACGCAGACAAGGAAAACGTAATCGCCGTACAGGTAAGCCACGAAGACATTGCTGATTCGCGGTGGTACACTGGTTCCGGCATCTTCCGCAAAGTTACGGTGCAGATTCACGATCCGGTCTATATCCCGCAGGACAGCATTGTCATCACGAGCGAGCTGGGCGATAACAATACAGCGGCGCTGCTCATCACGGGCGATGCGCTCAACACGAGAAGTGACGATGCCCACAACGTGGAAATCCGCCTAAACGTGTCTTTAAGCGAGGCTGCTCAACAAACAATAAGCATAGGAACGCTTGCTCCTTCCGCGAGTAAGCCTTTTGCTATCCGCGTTACTATTCCTGCTCCCCATGTTTGGTCTCCAGACACGCCGTTCCTTTACACAGTTAGGCTGGAACTGAGCGCCAGCAACGCGCATTATGTTTCGCCGCCGATACGCGCTGGTATTCGTTCCATTCGTTTTGACGCTGACAAGGGCTTTTTCCTCAATGGCAAGGCGCTCAAGCTCAAAGGCGTGTGCGCGCATGACGACGCAGGTTGTCTGGGCGCTGCTGTCTGGGCTGATGTGTGGCGGCGCAGGCTGGAAAAGCTCAAGGCAATGGGCTGCAACGCGATTCGCGCCAGCCATAATCCGCACACGCCAGCTCTCTACGAACTTTGCGATGAACTGGGCTTTCTGGTGATGGAAGAATCCTTTGACGAGTGGGAAGGTTGTAAGAACAAATGGTTCCACGGCCATAATGTATATCCGCCAGTTCATCAGGGTTATTATGAAGACTTCCCGGAATGGCACGAGCGCGACCTCGCCGATATGGTGATTCGAGGACGCAATCATCCCAGCATCATCGCCTGGAGCGTGGGTAATGAGATTGACTATCCCAACGACCCTTACTGCCACCCGCTGTTTATGGAGATGCTTGGTAATAACGACAAAAACAAGCCTAAGAAAGAAATGCTCTACAGCGAGAACAAACCGAACATGGAACGCCTCACCACTGTCGCTGCGGAGCTTGTCCGCATCGTGAAGCGTTACGACAGCACCCGACCAGTGCTTGCCGCTGCTGCTTTCCCGGAATTGTCCTCGCAGATTGGCTTTTTCGACTCGTTTGATATCATTGGCTATAACTACAAGGAGCAGTTTTATGAGGCGGATCATCAGCGTTTTCCCCATCTGCCCATACTCGGCAGTGAGAACAACCACAGCCTTCAGGCGTGGAAGGCGGTAACTGACCATGAGTACATTAGCGGGCAGTTCCTCTGGACCGGCATTGATTTCTTAGGCGAAGCCTATGGCTGGCCCATACGCGGTTCACTCGCGGGCTTACTAGACCTTGCGGGTAATGAGAAGGCGGAGTATTACCGCCGAAAGACTCTGTGGCAGGACGCCCCACAAGTCTACCTTGTTACTGGCTATGCACAAGAAGGCTTGCGCCCGGAATGGGGCGTCGGGCTATTCCGCTCATGGAACTACCAGCCCAACGCTGAGGTAACAGTGGTTTGCTATACCAACCTTGACGAAGCCGAATTGTTCTGTAATGGGAAGAGCTATGCTTGCCAGAAACGCCCGGCAGACCGCGAATACCTCCTGTGGAAGATTCCGTTCACGCGGGGAAGCCTGCGCGTTGTTGGCAGCACGCCTAATGGCGACATAGTCAGCGACACGCTGGAATCCACCTTGCCCGCGACTCGGCTTCACCTGCGCCAATGGCGGCCAGCTCAAGCGCCGATAGCTGACTACGACGACGGTAAGTATCGTATTGCCCAGATAGAACTGGAGCTGCTTGATGAGCAAAACCGGATCTGCGTGATGGAAACGCCGATCGTTACGGTCTCACTCACCGGCGCTGGTATACTGCTAGGCATGGAGAATGGGAATCTGGCTGACTGCGACGCATATTCTGCGCCGCGCCGTCGCGTGTTTCACGGGCGACTCGTCATCTACGCGCTCACGGAACGCGGGAACCCAGAGCCGTTAACGCTTACCGCCACATCTGAGGGTTTTTTACCGGTGAACATTGAGATTCACCACGGAGGACACAGAGTAACACGGAGGGAACGGGATTGGTAACTAACTCCGCGAAACTCCGTGGTTTTTCTTGCACCGGGCGGTGCAGACACCCTTAACCGGGCGGTTCAGACACCTTGCACCCGACGTATGACGTACCGTACCCAGTACGAGACACGCGCTATATCCCGCGGGGACACACACCGTACCCAGTACGAGACACGCGCTATATCCCGCGGGGACACACACCGTATCCCGCGGGGGGACACACACCATATCCCGCACGAGGCACGCGCCATATCCCGCAGGGACACACACCGTACCCCACACGAGGCACGCGCTATATCCCGCAGGGACACACACCATATCGCAGGGGACACACACCGTATCCCGTGGGGACACACACCGTATCCCGCAGGGGACACACACCGTATCCTGTACGCGGCATGCGCCGTATCCTGCGGGGACACACATCGTATCCCGCAAGGGACACACACCATATCTCGCAGGGACACACACCATATCCTGTACAAGATACGTATCGTTCTGCTAAAGTGTTCGTGTGAGAATTATTGAAGCTGAGGCGCTTATTCAGGTTGTTAAGCGCCTCTGTATTCAGGCAAACCGGAATCTGCCGGAAGATGTCCGCGTCCGCATCCGTGAATGTCGTGAGCAGGAAACCTGGCCTGTAGCGAGGGGCATACTCGACAGGCTTGTCGAGAATTTTGAACTGGCCTCCTCGCGGGCTATGCCCATTTGTCAGGATACGGGTATGGCCTGCGTTTTTGTTGAAACGGGAAACGAAGTCTTTATCAAGGGCGATCTAAACGCTGCGGTTAATCAGGGCGTGCGTCAGGGCTATGCTGAGGGCTTTCTGCGCGCCTCTGTTGTGGCTGACCCACTGCGGCGCGTGAACACCGGCGACAACACACCGGCAATGGTGTATGTTGATTTTGTACCTGGGGACAAAGTCGCGATTACCGTTGCGCCAAAGGGCTTTGGCAGTGAAAACATGAGCCGGGTAACCATGCTTCGGCCTTCAGACCAGCTTGCGGGTGTGATTGATTTCGTGCTTACCACGATCAACGAGGCGGGGCCGAATCCCTGTCCGCCTATTGTGGTAGGCGTGGGCATTGGCGGAACCTTTGACAAGGCTGCGCTCATCGCCAAGAAAGCGCTCCTGCGTCCGCTAGGTGTGCGGAATCCTGATCCGTACTATGCAGACCTCGAAGCGCTTCTTCTCGAAAAAATCAATGCGCTTGGTATTGGCCCTCAGGGTTTTGGCGGTAAAACCACAGCGCTTGCAGTAGCGGTGGAAACCCTGCCCACACATATTGCGGGTCTTCCCTGCGCGATTAACATTAACTGCCATGTAGCGCGCCACGCCACGGAGGTTTTGTAACAAGATGAAGATTAATCTGCCATTAAGCCGCGAGGAAGCCGCGCTCCTCAATGCCGGAGCTACGATCTCGCTCAACGGCGTTATGTACACGGCGCGGGATGCTGCACACAAGCGCCTGATTGAGCTGCTGGACGCGGGCAAGCCGCTTCCCTTTGACATTGAAGGAGCCGCCATTTACTACGCCGGTCCCACGCCGGCCCCGCCCGGCGCGATCATTGGTTCTGCCGGGCCAACCACTAGCTCCCGTATGGATACATACACCCCGCGCCTTCTGGAACTTGGCCTGCGCGTGATGATTGGCAAGGGCAAGCGCTCGGACGCGGTGATTGCGGCCATAAAACAAAACGGAGCCTTGTATCTGGGAGCCATTGGCGGGGCAGGAGCGCTCCTTGCCTCGTGTATCACAGCGGCCGAGACCATCGCCTTTGACGAGCTCGGCGCCGAAGCGATCCGCCGTCTCGTGGTTGAAGACTTTCCCGCAGTGGTGCTTGTCGACACTTGGGGGACAAACTTCTATGAAACCGGACGGACCGCGTATCTGACGCATTAGTCAAGGCGCGCGTGTTCCAGCAGGAAGCGGCTGGGTTTGTTCACAAATCGAATAGGATCATCAACCTCAAACGGCTCAAGGATCACTCCGCGCGCGCCTTTCCTGATAAACAACTTGATAAGCGGCGCAGCTTCACCAGCCAGAGTAACCGCTGAATGGAGTTCTTCCGCTCCCATCACGTCATCGATCTTGAATTCCATCAGCGTAGGACTTTCTCCCAATGGATCATGGATGAGAATCAGCTTGTTCTTTTCAGACGGATGCTGTCTGAGATACCCGACAAAGGGTATTGCGTTCTTTGGCGGCCCGTCTGAGCGGGTAATTGAAGTAAGAGGCAATGTTTCAAGATAACTCGTAATACTCATGCTTATATCCTTTGCAAAATTAGACTTGGCGAAACGCGGTTTTACCAATCCATGCTTCAACCAAGTCTATTATAGATACATCTGCTTTGTAGAACAAGCGTACATCAAATCGGTCAAAATGACAATTTGAAAGCCTGTATAGAATGGTGGAACTGAGGTATAGTATGGTAAGGAGTTTATTATGGTATATGTTTTTCAGGGGGATAAACTTGTAAGCAAGGATGTTCCCGATGCGCGGCTAGACCAGCCGCTGGACTTTGACGCTATTGCTGATATACAAGATTCTTCTCTAGTCTCCTTCACAGTTCCTTCTATAAACAACACTCTGCCGCCGCTCATAAGCGTCGTGGATATAGCGCCTGAGACGCCATTACCCGCGTCGTTGCGGGCGCTTCCTGTGCGGCAGGCGCTGTCTCTGGTAACGGGCAGTGCAAGCGTTGACGGCCAGGGCTTCACCGGGCGGCTGCTCCGCGCGTATCATGTGGTGCAGTGGCGGCGAACGTCGATATTCTGCGGAACCTGCGGGAGCCGGAACACCGACGCGCTGGATGAACTTGCGCGGCTCTGTCCAGTCTGCGGCAGGCGGGAATATCCCCGTATCTCTCCAGCCATTATTATTCTCATCATAAACGACAATGATCAGGTACTCCTTGCGCATAACAAGCGTTTTACAAACGGCGTGTACAGCCTTATCGCGGGTTTTAATGAGGCTGGTGAAAGCCTTGAAGCAACCATAGTGCGGGAAGTCAGGGAAGAAGTAGCCATTGAGGTGAAAGATATTCGCTACATCACCAGTCAGCCCTGGCCTTTTCCCAATTCCCTGATGCTTGGCTTCACGGCTCGCCATGCGGGTGGAACCATCAGGGTTGACGATGTGGAAATTGAGGATGCCCGTTGGTTTAGCCGAGACGCCCTGCCAAAACTGCCTGATCACGGCTCTGTATCGCGCTTTCTCATCAACCAATGGCTGTACCGCTGGTGAAAAGAGGAGCTTTATATGGTTTGTTTAGCCGCCTCTCTTCTTCTTTAGCGGCAAGACTGGAATGTTCGTACCGGGACTTGTTGTCCCTCCATGCGGATAGCATCCTGCTCCGCGCCCATCTTTTGATACACAAATGGGTTAAATAAAAACGCTTTCCCCTTACCGACATTCCGGTAAGGGGTTTTCTCTAAAGGTCGAGATAAGAATCGGCGTAGAGAGTCTGGTTCATAATGATGTCCGCCGATTTGATGGTTTCCATCATTCGTGGGCTGCAGGGATTTACAATGGCGGAACTCAGGCCGCACGCAATGCACATGGCAATCAGAACGGAATCCATGATGGGACGGATGTTTTT
>JAIRMT010000175.1 GCA_031258505.1 Treponema sp. | reverse complement strand
GGTTCATCCCCAAAGACAGGAAGTTATCGGTGCTCACGGCGACAAGATGCGGAGTGTGGTTAAGTAGCCGGGAACGCGGGTCGCGGGAGTCGCCATTCGGAGCAACGGCAGCGCCCTCGCGCTTTCGGCTTGTCCGCCCTAGTTTAAGCGGTTCCAGCAACGACGCGCCGTCCCCGCTGTTGGGTTGGGCGCGTGGAACTTTCATACATTCTGAATGTTATGTTGATAATTTCTTTTTGTCAGGATATCCTTAGTATATCTTAATAGTTTAGGAGTATAAAAATGCGGACAACAATAGTTAAATGGGGCAATAGTCAAGGAATAAGGATACCAAAGACTTTTCTAAAAAATATCCATGTTTCAGAAAATGATCCAGTGGATATTACATTATCCGGCGAAGAAATTATTATCAAAAAAGTTAAATATAGAAAACATAAGACGACAAAAGAACGGCTTGTGGAATTTTACGGGATAGATTTTGATCAAAAGTGTATAATACAAAAAGAAATTGACTGGGGAAACTCCATCGGAAAAGAAATATGGTAAAACAAGGGTATATAATTTGGTTAGACTTTGATCCGCAAACAGGTCATGAACAAAAGGGGCGGCGTCCCGCGTTGGTGATTAGTAATGAAGTATTTAATAAATTTTCAAATCTGGCTATTGTTTGTCCTATAACAAACACAATAAAGGATTACCCGTTTCACATAAAATTAGATGAACGGACCAAGACGACGGGTGTTGTTTTGTGTGATCAAGCGAGGACATTGGATATTAACGCGCGCAATTATGAATTTATAGAATTGATCCCTGATGATATTTTACTTGAGGTAGTAGATATTATTATTGGGTTCATTGAGTCAGTTTCTAAACAACTTCAATGCCCCGCCATGAATGTTAAACTTGACCCACAGATTCATAAACGATACTCCCGATACGCCAGCAACATACACGGCTTCATTAACCCGCTCCATAAAACAAGGCGCATACCTGTCAAGCCTGTTCATGGTCATGAACTAAGCCCATTAACCCGCTCCATAAAACAAGGCGCATACCTGTTCACGACCGTGTCTCGATCCCGCCCGCGTGTGAGACACACACTCGCCCGCGTATGAGGCTCGCTACTGACCAAGAATGCTCTTATACCAAGGCAGGTATAAGGGCGTTCACCAAGAGGAAAACTGCGGGACTTGTAACAACTAACCGAGTTGTTAAACAAGTCTATTAAATGCGGCGGCTTCGTTGACGCGGGCTGTATATGCGCATACCTGCAAAGCGGGTATGATGCCGGGCTCGCGCGGGTCGCCTATTAGAGTAGCGGCGCTCCGTCTAACCGCTGCAACTTCATCGGCTTTGGCTTGTCCGCCCCTAGCCTGACGGCGAACATTTCACCGTTAAACCGGAAGTATCTGGGGAAAGGCTTGTTCCTTTCCCAAAACGTGAGCGCCCAGCTCTTGTTGCAGGCGTAATGCCAAAGCAAGTGGAGCCGGGCGCGTACCTGACGATTGAAAAACTTTTCTGAATACCTATAATAAACGCCATGAAAGTAAAAGATAAATACGCTTTGACGCCCCCTATGGGCTGGAATAGTTGGGACTGCTATGCCGCCACAGTAAACGAGGAACAGCTTCTGCGTAACGCTGAGTATATGCAAAAGAACTTGTTGTCATTTGGATGGCAGTACATTGTCTGCGATGTTCAGTGGTATGATCCTGAACCCGGAACCGCTGAGTCTACCTATCGGCCATTTGCGCCGTTGTGCATGGACGAGTTCAGTCGACTCATTCCTGCTGAACGGCGCTTTCCCTCAAGCGCAGGAGGCAAGGGCTTTGCGCCCATTGCCGGCAGGATTCACGATATGGGGCTGCAATTCGGCATACACATCATGCGCGGCATCCCGCGTCAAGCCGCGCACAGCCGCACAGCCATTAAGGGCAGCGACGCAAGCGCCGAGCTTATCGCAGACCCATTCTCTATCTGCAAGTGGAACGCTGATATGTACGGCGTAGACCCAAACAAAGATGGGGCGCAGGAGTATTACGATTCGCTTTTTGAACTATACGCAAGCTGGGGCGTGGACTACGTTAAGGTTGATGACATCTGCAACACGAATATGTACCCGAATCGCCCCTATTCCGCCAAAGCTGAAGTCGAGCTTATCCGACGCGCTATAGACCGCTGTGGTCGTCCCATGGTTTTAAGCCTTTCGCCCGGACCCGCTGTGATTGAGCAAGCCTGGCACCTTGCCGAACACGCGAACCTCTGGCGCATCACTGACGATTTCTGGGATAACTGGAACTTGCTTAAAGATATGTTCCGCCGTTGTGAAATCTGGCAGGCTCACGTGGGGCCTGCGTGCTGGCCTGACTGCGATATGCTGCCGCTGGGACGCATCGGCATAGGGTTTCATAACCCGCGCTTCACTAATTTTACCAAAGACGAGCAGATAACTATGATGACCCTGTGGTGTGTGTTCCGTTCTCCGCTTATGATGGGCGGCGAACTCAATGACAACAACGCATGGACACTCTCGCTGCTCACGAACCGAGAGGCGCTTGCCGTTTCTCAGCAAGGCGGGTCTCCTCGCCAGATTGCGCGGGACGATGAGGAGGCTATCTGGGGCAACCGCACCGAAGATGGCGCGATATACCTGGCGCTTTTTAACCTGAGCGACGAGCCGCGAACCGTAAGTTGTTCCCTTTCCGCGCTGGACCTGGAGAAAGCGTCTGTCCGCGATGTTTGGGCGCAGACTGACGAGGGCGTGGTAGAAAACGCGCTGAGTGCGCGGCTTCCCCCACATGGTGCGCGGCTGTATCGGCTGTTATAGCTAGCCTGTCAATGCTGGAGTCAGGCCCCGAAGCTGCGGGGCGTAAATGTTGTCAAATTATGTTTTAATTTTTGAACTGTTGGAAACTGCCGACAGGCGGATAAGGCGTTCAGCTTCCTCAAGGGAAACGCTTCGTTCGCGGGCAAGACGGGCGCGGTCATCGTATTCAACCTTGTTGCGGAGTGGCTTGTCTTCCCAGAACACGGTTTTCAAGCGAGCCGAGCCAAAATTGCCGCTCACGCCGCTTTCTTCCCGCCAGAGCGAAAGCCGATTCACGGCGGTTTCTCGAAAGCCGATGGTACTTGAGCGCAGAAAGAGAGTTTTCCGCAGGTCGTCAAGCCGCGCTGGGCTGGCAAGACAGGCGACAATGACGCCCGGACGAGACTTCTTCATGGTACAAGGGGTGAAGGTAACGTCGAGTGCGCCTGCTTCAAAGAGACTTTCCATGAGGAAGCCAAGCGCTTCGCCGCTCATGTCATCAATGTTTGCCTCCATGAGTACCAGTTCCTCAGTCTTCCACGGTTTTGCCGCTGACTGTAAAGTCGCAGGCGGCGCTGTTTCCTCGCGCCATGAAACGCGCAAGAAGTTTGGCCGCTCCATGCGGCGTGTGCCAATGCCGTAGCCAGTCTTGATTTCAGTGAAACGCCCCACGCTCACGAACTCGTCAACTGAGGCTGCAAGGATTGCCGCGCCAGTGGGGGTTGTCATTTCCTTGTTAAAGCCGCCACTTGTTACCGGCATACCGCGAATCAGTATGAGCGTAGCTGGCGCGGGAACAGGCAGGATTCCGTGCGCGCACTTCACCGTGCCGCTGCCCAGCTCAATTTCCCCGCAGGTAATCCGCTCCGGCTTGAGCAGGTCAAGGCAGATCGCTGTCCCCACAATATCAATGATTGAGTCAAGCGCCCCGACCTCGTGAAAGGCGACGTCATCCACCGCCCTTCCATGCACTTGCGCCTCGGCTTCGGCAAGGCGGGTGAATATCGCCAGCGCTCGTTGCTTCGCTCCCGCGCTAATGCCGGACTGTTCTATAAGCGCGCGAATGTCTTTCCATGAGCGATGGACATGATGGTGATATACATCGTGGTCATGGTCGTGATGAGGGGAATCGTGCGGCGCGGCGTGGTCATGGTCGTGATGATGAGGGGAATCGTGCGGCGCGGCGTGGTCATGGTCGTGATGAGGGGAATCGTGCGGCGCGGCGTGGTCATGGTCGTGATGATGAGGGGAATCGTGCGGCGCATCGTGGTCATGGTCGTGATGATGAGGGGAATCGTGCGGCGCGTCATCATGCGCGATATGGTCGGTTTGTGTACCCAGATCGACCACGGCATGAAGACCGCCGATGCCGCCGCGCTCATCGCGCTGGAAATCAAGTTTCCAGCCGTCTATGCCCAGCTTGCCCAGTTCCCGCCGCAGTTCATCAGGATTCACCCCCAAATCAACCAGCGCCCCCAAAGCCATATCCCCGGATATACCAGCAAAGCAATCAAAATGTAATACTTTTGTTTTCAATGTTTCCTTCATTACCCCAAGGTATAGCAATTAAGGCGCGTGTACAAGCTGAAACGCTGCAGGTATGGAGCCTTGCGCGGAAAAAAGCGCCTGAAACTCAGGCGCTTTTTTACATGAGACAGCGCGGTTTTCACGCCGTGAGAACTGCTAGTCCCCAAGCCTGATGGTAAGCCATGCGTCCTGATAGAGTTCCAATTCCGCGCCCAAGTCGTCCTTGAGTTCGGTATTGGCGAGGTCTTCGGGCAGGTAGTACGGGGTTTCCTTCTGGAACTGCCGCGCCGGAATGTTGGCTGTTGCCGGGAAACCAAAGAAATCAGCGAACTCGGCGTAAATGTCGGGCCTATGAATAAAGTCAATGAACTTATGGGCAAGGTCGATGTTCCGCGCCCCTTTGAGTATACACATACTGTCGATGTAGGCTGGGCCGCCTGCCTCTGGGATAAAGAACACCGTGTCCTTCTTGAGCTGTTCGTTGTCAGCTATCTCCTCATACACCACCTCGGCATAACCCTGCACTACCCAGAAGTCGCCGTTGGCATAGCCCTTGCCAAAAGCCTCAGCGTCAAACTTCACGAGGTTCGGCTTCCAGCTTGTGTTAATCAGATCACGCGCCTGCGCGATCTGGTCGGGATTCTTCGTGTTCACCGAATAGCCCAGACTCACCAGCGCGTCGCCCATGACTTCGCGCATATCGTCCAGCATGGTCATACGTCCGCGCAGGTCGGCGCGGCTGAAAATCGACCAGTCTCGCTCAAAGTCGGGAACTTTAGCCGTGTTTACCGCCACACCCGCCGCGCCCCAGTAGTAGGGAACCGAGTAATCCATAGTGGTATCGTAGGTGGCTTTCTGTAGTACCGCTGGATCGACATTACCCATGTTGGAGAGCTTTGACTTGTCGATCTTTTCGAGCATCCCTTCGTTAATCATGATTGAAACATAGTCGCCGGAGGGGAAGATGATGTCATACCCCATGCCGCCGGCCTGCAGCTTGGCGAACATCTCCTCGTTGGAGGCGAACTCGTCATAGACCACTGTAACGCCGTACTCCTTCTCAAACTTTTCGATAACTGACGGCGGCGTATAGTACGTCCAATTATAGATATAGAGCCTGTTTGAACTTTGCGCTGTCTGCCCTCCGCCGCCCGCGCTCACCACTGCTACAGCCACCATAGCCATAACGCAGAACGCGGTGTACCGTTTCAGCGCGAGTCTTGGCAAGATCGCGCTCTCTGACACATTTTTCATAGTTCCTCCTAATTTGCATACTAAACTCCGAAACTTGCCGGAATATTTTGACAAACCTACTATACTGATCTTGCCTCTGCTATGCAAGCGGCAAACGCTTCCCACAGGCGATCCATCAGCGGCGGCAAGGCGCTCGCCTGAATCGTTTCCCCGTTACCAGAAGGGTCGGGAAGGCCAGCGGGTGCGCGTCAATGTTTCACCAGCTTATCGACCATATCTATTTCTAAACCGTCGATAGTCTAGCATATCCCAGCCATGTTGTGCTGTGTACTGGACATGTTGTACTGTGTACTGTACATGTTTAACTGTATACTGGGCATATTTAACTGTATACTGGGCATATTTAACTGTATACTGTACATGTTATGCTGTATACAGTACATATTGTCCAGTATACAGTACATGTTGTCCAGTATACAGTACATGTTATACTGTATACTGGATATGGTTTGGCGTGCCGCTGAAGGTCTAGCAGGCGCGCGTCAGGGCTTCACTAGCTTGTCAATCATACCCAGTGCTGTTTCTAACAATGATATTTTGGAGGTGATCGACAAAGTATGCTGAAAGGAAGAAAGACAAAGAGAGCAAGAAGAGGTACTATAAGATATGCAACTATCAACAGACCTCTATTGCCCTCATTGTCATAGTATGAGTA
>JAIRMT010000116.1 GCA_031258505.1 Treponema sp. | reverse complement strand
GTAGCGGACGATACGGATTATTTCCTGCAATTACCACTACACGAAAAAGCAGCCGCCTGAGCGCCAGACACACGCCTAAAAAGCAAGGCGGCATTTCATCGCCGCCTTGTACACCCCGTTGCCTTCTCCTCACTTTCTCGCCTGTTCCAGCGCTAGTTCAACAGCTTCGTTGAACTGGTTAAAGGCTATGGTTGCGCCGCTTATGGCGTCAACCTTGCTCAGGTCCCCGCTTGTGCGGTAGGAACGGGCGTATTCCTCCATGGCGCGGACCGCAAGCTGCGCCTTGTTATAAAAATCCTGATTGGAAATCGCGCCATTCACTTTGCCGTAGTCTTCGCCTTTAATTGTTCCGTCTTTTTGCCGGGTGATAAACTGGCAATCGCTGACGCGCCCGCCCGTGATGGTAACGCTTACTTCGCCCCACGCGCCTGTGTCGTCCGCGCTGCTCTGTCCGCTATACACGCCGTCTTTGTATCCGCCTTTTCCACAGCCTGCGAGCAGCGCCAACGCTAAAAGCCCCACAAGCCGCATATATTTCGTACCTTTAGTCATTTTTCTCTATTCCCCATTTCTCATAATACGCGCTATCCGTCCATGCTCAAGCACAACGGTACGCTCAGCGTCTTCCGCCACTTCAGGGTCGTGGGTTACTACAACAATCGTGCTGCCCTCGGCGTGCAGCTTCTTGAAAATGTCAATGACGAGTCGCTCGTTAGCCTCATCAAGGTTTCCGGTTGGTTCGTCCGCCAGTATGAGCATGGGATAGTTGATGAGTGCGCGGGCAATGCAGACCCGCTGCTGCTCTCCGCCGGAAAGCTGGCTGGGGAGATGCCGGGCGCGGGCGGCAAGTCCCACCCGTTCCAAAGCCTCCATCGCCTCTTTTTCGTCAGGCATACTGTGGTAATACTGCGCCACCATCACGTTCTCCAGAGCGGTCAGATAGTTTACTAAATGGAACTGCTGAAATATCAGCCCAATCTTGTCCCGTCGGATAGTCGTAAGGTTCCGGGCGCTCTCGCGGGAAATATTAGCGCCGTCCAGAATCACTTCCCCAGATGAAGGCTTGTCCATGCACCCGACGATGTTCATCATGGTAGTTTTTCCAGAGCCGGAAGGTCCCATGATGGCAAGCCATTCGCCCTGTTTCACAGTCAGGTTGATGTTTTGCAGCGCCTTGAGCTGGCCATAGACCTTTGAAACATCTTTTAATTCCAGTAAATCCATACAATCACTCCATTAAACAAGAATACAGATGCGCTCCCGCATCTTTCAGGGTGTCTTGCGTCCTTGACCGGGCGTTCCAGGACGCGTTCAGATAAAGCTGCGCCTCATTCGCCGCGCAAAACTATAGCCGGGTCAACTTCTGTGGCGCTGCGAACCGGTATGATGCAGGCTATACCGGTAATCACGATGGAGGCAAGCACCGTAAGCGGCGCAAGCGGGAGCAGGAAGTTGACCGAGCGGTTGAACACGCTGAACGCCACGCCTTGCGCGAATATAAAGCCAAAAATAGAGCCAAGAAGTCCGCCGAAACCGCCGAGAAACACGCCTTCGCCCAAAAACTCCGCAGCAAGGCTGATATTTGCGGCTCCTAATGTTTTCCGCAGTCCTATCTCCTTGCGCCGTTCCGCCACAACCGCCATCATCGTGGTTGCCACGCAAATCATGATGAGGAGCAAGACAATCGCCGTTACCAGATACACTAAGACTTGCAGTTTGGCAAGCACGGTTCCTTCAGATTCAGTCAGCCGCTTCACCAGACGGGGGCTTACCCCACTCACTGCCGCGCTTATTGTGGCGGCGAGGGCTTGCAGTGTTTCGGCGGGCGCGGAGACGCTACATTCAAGCACGTCGATTTTTCCGCCGTCGCCTATCATTGCTTCCAAATCCTCCAGCTCCATGAAGATGAACGCCTCCTCAGTTCCACCTGACTGCATCACACCCGCAACAGTGAAGTCGCGGCTAAACGCCTCGCCAGACGGGGCGGTTCCGGTTATGGTAAACACGCTGCCGGGCGACAGCCGTATTGTGTCCGCCACCTCCTGTCCAATGAGCGCCTCGCCTGACGCTTGAGGCCAGCGCCCGGATACAAACCAATACGGGCTTGTCTTTCGCGCTTCGCTCAACACAGCGCCTGCGGCCATGAAAGGCTGTTCGTTCACCTTCACCATCCGGTAACGGTACGGCGCGGCTCCTACAAGGTTTTGCAGAGGAATATGAGACAACGCGGCCTGCGCTGTGTCCATGTCAATAGACGCTGCGTTCCCTGCGGGAGTCAGCACGAAGTTTGCGCCATAAGAACGGAATTCCTGCCCCATCTGACGCGGTATGTCGTAGTAAATCGTAACAAGCCCGGATAGTATCGTAGCCCCGACAGCCACTGCCAAGAGCGCCACGATCATGCGGGAGCGACGGCGGAGCAGGGAACTCAGCGCCATCTTCACATAAAAACGCTGTCTAGTCATGCCAAGCCTCCCAAAAACCCGGGGGGTTCCGGGGGGTTCTAAACCCCCCGGCGGGGCGTTGCGGGGCGGCGCCCCGCAGAGGGGGAAGCGGAAGACCCGCAAAGCGGGGCTGGAGCGAGGGGGAGACTTCCCCCTGTCTACCGTCCATGCAACACCTCAGCCGGGCGAAGCGAAAGCAAGAGTCGTATTGACGGGATGCTGCCCGCCATTGTTACCAGAAACACGAGCGCTCCCACGAGCGGCGCAACCATGGGTTTGATGTCAATGGACGAGCCAAAAACCGACTGCCCAATGATTTGGGCGAAGCCTAATCCGACAAAATATCCCACAATGCCGCCCACGATTCCAGTAATAAGGATTTCCGCCAGCACAAGGGCGGATATGGGACCATCGTATGCGCCCACAGCCTTGAGTAAGCCTATTTCGGCGGCGCGTTCCATCACGCTGGTCGTAACCAGATTGGAAATGCCGAGGGCAGACCCTGCTAAACTGAGAACCGTTATCAGCGCCATTAAAAGCTGGGTCTTTTCCAGCACCAGCCCTTCGGACTCGGCCACCTGCCGCACTGGTTTGGAAACCGCGTCGCTTATCACCTCATCAATCTGATAGCAGATTGCGCTCACATACGCTGTGCAATACCAAGTCTCCCATTCCTTGATGGAAAGGCTTTTGGGGTCCTGCGCGGCGCGGCGGGACAGTTCGTTGTCTGGCGTGGTAAGGGCGCTCACCTCAACGCGGCTCACCAGCCCGGGCTTGTCCGCCAATGCTTGCGCGTTTGCAAGCGTCAGATAAAAGTCTTCGTCCTCAGCTCCGCCCGCGCTGAAAACGCCCACAACAGTAAAATCACGCGCTTGCGAGCCGGTTTGGAAACGCGCCGTGTCTCCGACACTCAGGCCGTACTTTTCCGCCGCAGCCTCGCCGACCATTACTCCATTCACATCAGCGCCAGTAAGCCAGCGTCCCTGTACGTCCCACCAGCTTTTGAGGTTCCTCATTCCGGTATCCAGCGCCTCGCCTGTGGGCAGTTCCAGATGATGATCGAACCACGCGCCCACAAGCCGAACTTCCTCAGCGCTGGCGGAGTCTGCAATCAGGCGGGCGCGGACATTGAGATAGGGGGTAAAATCCACGATATTGAAAGCCCAGAAAATCGTTTTGATGTTGCCCAATTCAGCCTCGTTCAAGTATTTGTCCGACACCCCGAAGCCTTCGCTCACCCCGTAAAGCTCGTCCAGCAGAGACGCGCCACGCGGCGACACATTGATATTCGCGCCATAGGTTTTCAATTCCTGATTCACCTTGTCTCCCACATCGAACATCACGTTTAGCATGGCTGTTGCCAAAGACGCGCCCAGCGCAACAGTAAAGGCGATGAGCAGCATCTTTGCTTTTTGCCTGAAAAGAATGCCGCGAACCATTCTCCAAAACATAGTTATTCTTACTCCTTACTTAAACCTATTCTTTTCGTTTTCCAGATTGATTGTTTCTATTATCATGGAACCGCTCCGCAAGGTATATGCCAGCGGAACTGGATTGCATCCTCCCTTAAAGCCGATGGTGGATATGTTCATTACCACGTCGCAGAGCCGGCAGATAACCTCGTTTTTCCGCTCATAGTAACCGGTCGCGCCGCAGATGTCGCAAGCGTCAAGCCCTACTCCGTAGGCCGCGGCGTTTTTCTTTATGACAATAAACCGCACTTCGGTACCGTCCTGCACAGTATACGCAAAGCGGTGCAGGTGTCCGTCCTCAACCTGACTTATGGGAATGAGTATCTCCTCACCTGCTATGGTCATTGGCTCGGCGGGTGAAAGCACAACCCCTTGCTCAATATAGCTTTTGACAAAGGTCAAGAGGAAAACCGAAAGCGCAAACCCCACCGCGACAGTCAGGCAATGGCGCTGGTTCATTCGCCGGAAAAACCGGAACTTCCGGCGTTCCGCAGGGTTATTGCAGACGGGGAGAGGCTTGAAACTTCTGGCAAAAACCACAAGAGATGCCAAGAAGCCCAGCCCCATAAGCGTGTAAAAAAAGACAAAGTTGTAGTCGGACGCCACGATGATGAGCCTGAAAAGCCAACGAATCATAGGGATGATACGTCGGGCAAGGAGGAACTGCACTATGGAAGCCAGTTGGTTACTGATATTGACCAGCAGAGCGGCAGTAAGAACGCCTCGCAAAAGCGGCTCCGGCATTGCCCCGCTGGTTTTATACAGCGACAGGGTGATAACAACAACGACCAGCAGCCCGGCTGCGAAACCGATAAACTTAAAGAGGAAATCGGTCGTAAAGACGCTCTCTCCGGCCAGAGCGAATTCCGTAGGGTAGAGGAAGATTGTAGGCAGGGCATAAAACAGCAGCGCTGCCAAGAGCAGGGCGCACACATAATCAGGAACAGCTTTGGCAAGGGAGGGCTGTTTTTTCAGCAGAGGTATCTTCCGCAAGGCTTTTTGTAATAGTCCCCATTGAAAGAGGATGGAGATAACGCCGAATACAACAGCAAAAGACAATATCCAGAGGTTAAAAACTCCTCGACTGACCAAGGCTGTGGTCCGGCGGAGTACCGCGAGAACAAGAGCTGCCGCCGCGCCCGCAATGCAGCCCCCCAGCGCTCGCCGCTTTCCCTCACGGCAAAGTCCGCCGCATAGCAGCGCCGTCAATATCCCGGTTGTCAGCAAATTTTGAACGACCTGTACAAGGTATCTAAGCATTTTTTCCTTTCTTACACCTTACAATAACAAAAGGGATAGGCGAATGAGTAGTTCCTATCACTTATATCTCCCACGATAGCCTACGCAGCGCCCTGCGACAAGCCTGCGCGCCAGCGCGCGATAAGCCTGCGCACCACCGCGCGATAAGCCTGCGCACCAGCGTGCGATAAGCCTGCGCACCTGCGCGCGATAAGCCTGCACCGCAGCGTGCAAAGCCTATCATACACATTCAGCTTCCATAGATTAAGAAGGACGGGGGCGACGCATACCCCCGTCCTTCAAAACCAACCCTTTTTTACCAAGCCGGACCCGCGTAGTCTACGGTCCATTCCGCCACCAGAGGAGCGCCCCAGAACCTGCCGGGAACGCCGGTCTCCGCATCCACATGAAGCACATAGCCCTGGGCTTCCGGGTTCTGGATGAGGAAGCGCACGGTGTACGTTCCAGGACC
>JAIRMT010000034.1 GCA_031258505.1 Treponema sp. | reverse complement strand
GGGGAAAACGGTGGGGCAAGTTTAGAGATAGCGGATGGGGTACACGCGCTTTACTTCACCTACAAAGGCAGGGGCGCAATGGATTTTCTGGATTTTACGCTGGGGTAATGGATAACCACGAACGTTTACTTTGAGTAAGGAGTACCATTCGAGGATGCAGGAGTATCAGAAAGCCGAAAGCGTTCATCGCGGGCTGTAGGTTGGCGACTAATCGATCCGCGAGGCTTTGATGTCTTTAAAAAGTCGATTATGGGCGGTACAGTTTGAGAAATCATGTTTGCTTCCAACCGCGCTTATCAGTTTTTTTATCGCGGCTTTACCCCTTTTTTAATGCGTTTGCCCTGCCCCTGCCTATACCTACATTTACACTTTCCGCATAACCCGCTAAGATTATGAGATTCAAAAATCTATTGCCCTTACGTAATTGTTCATGGAGGTATTTATGAAAAGAGCGTCTTTACTGGTCCTAATCATGGGGCTGTTGCTGTTTGTCTTGGGCGGGCTTGAAGCCCAAGAGGTAAATCAGGAGGCTTATGACAACCTGATTACCCATTACGCGGCCAGGAATAACTTCACCGCCGGGACTATCAGCCGTGGCGACATCGAGAAGATCCTTACTGCAGGATTGCGGGCTCCTAGCGCCAGCAACCGCCAGCCATGGCATTTTACGGTGGTCCAAAACCGCGATCTGAGCGGGCGCATCGTACCTAACATGCCTGAAGGAAACATCCTGATCGTCATCTCCGCTTCCGGCGACGGCAAAACCAACGCCCGCGAGATTCTCGACTGCGGCCTTGCCACGGAAAACATATACCTGGCGGCTCAATCCCTGGGTTACGGTTCCCGTATTTACACGGGCCCAATGGATACGATAAACAACCGGTTCAAGACTGAACTGGGTTTACCCAGCGGGCATAGCGCCGTGGCTCTGGTACGGGTAGGCAGGGTGGAGAAGATAGACGCAACCAGCGCCGCTTCTTCGCGGAAAAACCTGAACGACATGGTAACGTACAAGTAAAAACGGCAATTCTGCTGTTCGTCTGGATTATAAATGAGCTACTTATATGAAACCCACCTCCACACAGTATGGGGAAGCGCCTGCGGCGTATCGAGAGGTCGGGACTACATCAAAAAATACCGGGACTTAGGCTTTACCGGGATCATGGTAACTGAGCATTTTTTCAACGGAAATACCATCATTGACCAGAATCTACCTTGGAAACAATGGGTGGACCAATTTATGCGCGGTTACGAGGAAGCCCGTAACGAAGGAGAAAAGGTGGGTCTGGATGTTTTTTTCGGCTGGGAAGAAACGTACAAGGGAGACGATTATCTTATTTATGGGCTTGACAGGGCCTGGCTCCTTGCCCATCCCGAAGCGGCACACTGGTCAAGAAAAGAACAGTTTGACGCGGTACACGCGGCGGGAGGCTGCGTAGTTCATGCCCACCCTTTCAGGGCGGCTTACTATCTTGAGACTATCCACCTCGCGCCAAAACTGGTGGATGCGGTAGAGATTGCCAATGCGGGTAACGATCCCGATTGGGACGGTCTCGCGGCGGAATACGCGGCGCGGATAGGACTGCCAGCAACTGCCGGGTCGGATATTCACGATGTGAATCAGTTCGATGACGGGGATATTTTCGGGGTGTATCTTGACAAAAAACTGGAAACGATTAAGGACTACGCGAAGGCTGTCCGCAATAAGGCCATAGCGGGTCTGAGGCTTACGCCCGGACGCGCCGTGTTTCATGGCCACGAAAAGCCTGCCTTGCCGGTAACTTTATGGAATGAAAATGACCGGGATACCAGGCAGGACTTTTGGGAATTTATGGGAGAGCGTCATGAACGCTACCTTGGCACAGTTCCGCGGATCGGTTAAGAGAGCCGTTTTTGCGGAAGATAGGCGCGCAGTGTCTGTAATACATCGTTCAGGTCAATCCCTGCAGCATTTGTTTATCCGGCTTTTGACAACAGGGCTGGCGCGGGATTATATCATACGGCGTTTCCTGAAAACGCAATGAGGCTATTGTGTTGGGCGCAACTTCTTATCAGGAGCAATCAGGCGGCGCGGCGTTAAAGCACAGGGCGGCTGGGCGCAGGCGTTCCGAATAGGCGGCGAGTTCCAGCGTACCGGCTGACGCGCCGGCTCTGATGAGCAGCAAGGCTCTGCCGCCATAGAGGTGAACTTTTGGCAGGGTGTAGCCGAGTCTGGTATTCAGGTCTGGGGAACTTGCGCCCAGAATCACGCCATCGCCGCTAAGGGCGAACTCAACAAGCGCGTCTTCAGTGGGGCAGAGAACGCCGGCGGCGTCAATGGCGCGTACTTCGATATGAGCGATATCGCCGGCGTCAAGGCGCGTTGTGTCGGGCGTCAGCAGAATGTCGCGGGCGGGACCAGCGGTTTTCAGCGTGTAGGTACAGACCGGAGCGCTGTTTTGGTAAGCAATGGTTTTTATTTCACCCTCGGGGTATTCAAATACCCACTCGATGATCTTGTTCTCAAAGTCTGACGGGCGTCTGCGTCCCATCAGATTACCGTTAATCAGCAGCTCCACTTCGTCGCAGTTGGTGTAGATAGCGGCTTTCACCATTTCGCGTCTGAAATGCTCAAAGTTAAGGTGGGAGGCGGTTTTGGGGAACGACCAGCGTCCGCGGGCATAGTCGGGTTTGAGGCTATTGTCGTAAAAGGTGAGATAGACCATTGGTTCCGCTGACCAGAGACTTTTACGGTAATAGGCGTTGGGCTTCAGGAAGCCGCAGATGTCAAGGATTGAGCCTGCCCAGCCTTTTGCCGGATAGGAGCTTTCACCCAAGTAATCAATACCAGCCCAGATGAATTGGCCAAGCACGTTATTGTTTTCCAGTACATAGCGCCAGGGGTTTTTGGTAAACACATCTTCAAAGTTAGACGCGGAAGAGGTGTAGTATTCGTAGCACTCAGTACCGAGTATGGGTTTGTTGATGGCAGCGGAATAGTCCTGATACAGGGCTTCGTGGTAGTTAAGGCCGAGTACGTCAACGTCTTGGGCAAGCCTTTTGGTGCGCTCTACCAGCACGTCAAGCGGCGCTCCCACGAGACTGCGGGGAACAACGTGAGGCGCAAGGGCGCAGGTTACGGGACGCTCGTCCAGGGCGCGAACTCTGTCGGTAAGCATTTTTTGAAGCTGCAGCATGGCGTCCTCGCCCTGGTTATGAATCTCGTTGCCAATGCTCCACAGAAAGACTGAAGGGTGATTCCGGTCGCGCATGATGAAGTCATCCAGATCATTCTGCCACTCAGCATCGAAATGCGCTTCATAATAGCCGCTCTTCCATTTGTCGAAACATTCATCAATTACATAAAAGCCCAGCTCGTCACAGAGATCGAGGAACTCTTCTGCTGGAGGGTTATGGCTGGTACGAATCGCGTTACACCCAATGCTTTTCAGCGTGAGCAGCCTCCGCCGCCATGCCGCATCGTAGTACGCGCTCCCCAGCAGGCCGCAGTCGTGGTGCAGACACACGCCCTTGAGCAGAACTGACTCGCCGTTTACCCGCATCCGCTGTTGCGGGGCGATTATAATCTCGCGTATACCAAAGGGGATGAAGATGGCGGTGTCTGGCGCCGCGTTCTGTCGCGCCACAGTCTCGGTGTCTGACATTGCGTTCTTGGTGTCAGACACCACGTTCTGCCGCGCCGCGTCTCCGGTGTCTGACACTACGTTCTGTAACATTGCGTTCTCGGTGTCAGACACCATATTCTGCTGCACCACGTCTCCGGTGTC
>JAIRMT010000170.1 GCA_031258505.1 Treponema sp. | reverse complement strand
AAGAATTTGTCATCGAATGGACGCTAATATACGCGAATATTTCAGTTCTCTAAAGAAGATTCGCGTTCATTCGCGTAATTCGATGTTCTTTTTCTTTCCGGTGCGTAAGGTGAGTTATGAAGAAAATCAGTATTAGGCTTTTGGCTCTCCCTTTGACAGGGAGTTTTGCGTTTGCCGGCGGCAGTGGCGCTTCTCGCGGTCCTCTACGATGTGTATACGCGGCGCAAAACCGGCTTGGGATGAGAGCTGCGCGAGACAATAAAAGCAAAAAATGGCATAAAGTTAAGCAATAAATGAAAACCGCCTGAGAACCTATGCTGTTATCCTTTTCACAGGGGCGTATGCCCCATAGAAGAAAACAGGAGGTTTTCCCATGAAGAAAATCAGTATTACGCTTTTGGTTCTCCTTTTGACAGGGAGTTTTGTATTTGCCGGCGGCGGGTCCCAAGCGGCTTCCAGCGGCAAAAAGGTAATCGAGTTCTGGCACATCCAGACTACGGAGCCCGCGCCTACCTTTATCGCGGACGCGGTCAAGCGCTTTGAGGCGGCAAACCCGGACTACAAGGTCAACATTACCATCACGGCCAACGACTCCTATAAACAGAAGATCTCCGTGGCCATGTCCTCGGGAACTCTACCAGATGTGTTCATGTCATGGACCGGCGGTACCACCAACAGTTACGTAAAGGCTGACAAACTTGCCGACCTCACCCCTTATTTCAATGCCAACAACTACAAGAGTAAATTTCTTGACGCTGGCATTGCTCAGGCCACGATAAACGGCAAAATCTACGGCTTCCCCTGCGAAAACGCGGCGATTGAGGGACTCTGGTACAACAAAGACCTCTTCGCCAAGTTTAACATCAAAGTTCCCACTACCATCGCTGAACTGGAAGCGGCCTGCGATACCTTCAAGCAAAACGGCATCACACCCTTCTCCCTGGCGAATATGACCAAGTGGACAGGGATGATGTACTATCAGGCGCTGCCTGCCCGCCATGCAGGGCTCCAGCCTTTTGCTAAGGCTCTCGACGGGTCCGGCACTTTTGAAGACCCGGCTTTTGTCTGGGCAGCGGACAAAATTCAGCAGTGGGTGCGCAAGGGCTACTTCAACGACGGCTTCAACGGCCTTGATGAAGATTCCGGCCAGTCACGAGTGCTTCTCTACACTGAACAGGCCGCAATGCATATTCAGGGAAGCTGGTTTGCCTCGACTGTGGCTGGTGAGAATCCCGATTTTATCAAAAAAATCGGCTTCATAAACATCCCAGCGGACGAAACCGGTACTGGCAACCCAAAAACCGTTACTGGAACCATCGGAGACAATTTCTACCATATTTCCGCCCAGTCCCAGTATCCTGACAAGGCGTTTGAAATGCTCACCTATCTTCTGGACGAGCAGTCCATCAAAGATCGCGTCGCCGCAGGCCGTATTCCGCCGGTGAAAGGCATCAACGTTTCCGATCCCCTCACAAAGGAAGTCCTTGCCACCATTGAAAGCGCGCCGGATATTCAGTTCTGGTTCGATCAGTCCCTGGACCCCGCAGTCGCCGATGTCATGTTGAGCGCCTCGCAGGAACTCTTCGGTCTTTCCATCACCCCCCAAGAATACGCCAAGCGCTGGGCAGCCGCCCAGACAGCCGCGCTTAAACGGTAAAACAAAGGCGCTGGCTCGCCCTTTCGCAAGCGAGCGCTGCAATAAAAATCTGGGGAGGACTGCCTCCTCCCCTTTGGAGAGTTTTATGGCTGACAGTGTCATATCCCTTAAACAGGCCCGACAGCGATCAGTGAATATAGTCGCCGCTGTGTTCCTGACCCCGGCAATCCTGTTCCTCGTCATCTTTATCGCCTATCCCATTGTCGATTCTTTCATAATGAGTACCGTACAGTGGAACGGCATTGACCCAGTCCGCGAATTCGTGGGACTCGCAAACTGGGCAGAACTGCTAGGGGACAAATCTTTCTGGCAGGCTTTCCGTAACAATCTGGTGGTGATGTTCTTTTCCCTCGCAACCCAGGGAGTGCTGGCCATGGCTCTTGCCACCTTCCTCGACATCACCGGAAAAAAAGGAATCATCTTCAAAGTTATCTGGTTTCTCCCTTATCTCATTTCCTCTGTTGCGATTGGCATTCTCTTTAAGTTTGCTCTGGACGCCAACTTTGGCCTTTTCGCCTCCATCTCCAAACTATTCGGCGGCGGCAGCGTTGACCTGCTGGGTAACCCCAACAAAGCCCTCTTCGCCGTCCTAGGAGTAGTCAGTTGGCAGTACACACCCTTTTACATGATCCTCTACCTGGCTGCCTATGGCACGATTCCAGTGGAGCTTTTCGAGGCAGCCTCAATCGACGGCGCAAACCGCTCCCAATACTTCTGGAAAATATCCCTGCCGCTGCTCCGTCCCACGATTATTTCAGGCGCAACAGTGAGCATCATCGGCGCTCTCAAGTATTTCGATCTGGTTTACGTAATGACCGGCGGCGGACCCGGTTCCGCCACAGAACTTATGGCAACCCTCATGTACAAAACCACCTTTGTCAAAAAATTCTTCGGATATGGCGCGGCTGTAGCCTGCGGCATGTTCATTCTGATCACTCTGGTTGCCATGATTACCGTATATACCTTGAACAGAAAGGCGGAGGAACTATGAAAAAAAAATCTTTTTCCCCTTGGTGGATATTGGCTTTCTCCTTTGCCATTATCTGGCTCGTAATCGCAGTCGCTCCCTTTTATTACCTCATTATCACCTCTTTAAAAACAATGGGGGAATTCCTGAGCGGCAGCCTTTTCCGAATGCCGGCGACCTTCAATCTCGCCAACTATGCGCGGGTCTTTCAGGGAAGATTCCTGACCTACCTCCTGAACAGCGTAGTGTTAATCCTCATCTCATTAAGCCTGCTGCTTTTCCTCTCTGCAATGGCGGCTTACCCGCTTTCCCGAATGAAGTTCAGGCTTAACCGGCCAATCTATGGCCTGATCGTCGCGGCAATGTCCGTGCCTATTTACATAACCCTGATTCCCGTCTTTGTTATGGCGATCAGAACCCGCACATACGACACACTCTGGGCGCTCATCGGGCCGAACATCGCCTTTAACCTGCCTATGTCAGTGTTCATTCTGACCTCGTTCATGCAGGGCATCCCCCGTGAACTGGAGGAAGCGGTTGAAATCGACGGCTGCGGCAAATTCGGCGCTTTCTTCAAGATCATCCTCCCGCTTTCCACCTCGGGTCTGGCGACCCTGGGCATTTACAACGGTGTGGTGATCTGGAACGAGTTCAGCTTTGCGATGGTACTCACCCAAGCGCCGTCCGCTCGTCCGCTGCCTCTGGCGGTGTGGGATTATCAGGGACAATACTCCAGCAACATCCCGGTAATCATGGCGGTACTCGCCCTTTCCGCCTTGCCAATCATCCTCCTCTATATTTTTGGACAGGACAAACTGGTCAAAGGCATGATGGCGGGCGCTGTAAAGGGTTAAAACACATTTTTTCATAGGGAGGACATTATGATAAACAAAGACAGGGGAAAGAACGCCGTCTATCATGTGGCAAAAACTGGAGCAGATACCAACCCCGGCACGCAAGAAGAACCCTTTCTCAGCATAGGAGCCGCCGCCAGCATCGCCAAAGCCGGTGATACGGTCATTGTTCACGCGGGCGTATACCGCGAGTGGGTCAAGCCAAAAGAAGGCGGACTCAGCCCCACGCGCCGGATAAGCTATCAGGCAGCCGAAGGCGAGAAAGCCGTCATCAAAGGCTCGGAACACATTCAAAGCTGGCAGTTGGTCGAAGGCACTATATGGAAAGCCGTCCTTCAAAACAGCATCTTCAACGGCTATAACCCCTATTCAGAACCTGTGATCGGCGACTGGCTTGTCTGTCCGGTCGGTCGCAGCGCTCACTTGGGCGATGTCTACCTAAACGGCCTCTCGTTCTATGAGGCTGAAAGCTATGAAAAGCTGAAAAACCCGGGCATACGCGCCGAGATTCTCGACAACTGGACCAATGAAATCGCGCCTATCAAAAACCCTGAACAGACAAAGTATCTCTGGTTCGCTGTTGTCGAAGAGCAAACCACTACAATCTTCGCCAACTTCCACAATGCAGACCCGAATAAAGAGCTTGTCGAAGTCAATGTCCGCAAATGCTGCTTCTATCCAGATAAAACGGGCGTGAACTACATCAGCGTCAGCGGCTTCGAGCTGGCTCATGCGGCAAGTCCATGGGCAACGCCAACCGGCGATCAGCCCGGCCTTATCGGTCCTCATTGGGCAAAAGGCTGGATCATCGAAAACAACATCATCCACGACGCCAAATGCAGCGCCATCAGCATCGGGAAAGAGGCTTCCACAGGTGAGAACTACCGAACCTTCCGCAAGGACAAGCCCGGTTACCAGTACCAACTGGAGGCGGTTTTTGCAGCGCGGAAAATCGGCTGGTCAAAAGAGAAAATCGGTTCCCACATCATCAGAAACAACGTCATCTATGACTGCGGCCAGAACGGAGTTGTGGGACATCTGGGCTGCGTCTTCAGCGAGATTTACAACAACCACATATACAACATCGCTTTGAAGCGCGAATTCTACGGCCATGAGATTGCAGGTATTAAGCTCCACGCCGCCATTGATGTGCAGATACATCATAACCACATCCACAGCTGCTCCCTCGGCACATGGCTTGATTGGCAGGCTCAGGGAACCCGTGTCAGTAAAAACCTTTACTACGATAACAACCGCGATCTGTTTGTGGAAGTCAGCCACGGACCTTATATTGTTGACCATAACATCTTTGGCTCGAAGTATGTTCTCGACAATCACGCCCAGGGCGGCGCTTATATTGGCAACCTCTTCGCAGGAAAGATCATGCTGAAAAAAATGCTCAACCGCGCCACGCCATACCATGCCCCGCACAGTACCGACGTAAGCGGCTATGCCATGGTCTACGGCGCAGATGACCGCTTCTATCAGAACATCTTCATTGGCGGCAAGACGCCTGACATCGTAGGCACCTCCATCTATGACGCTTGTACCACAAGCCTCGACGAGTATATCGCTGAGGTCGATAAGAACACGCCCGGAGACCTCAATCTGTTTGAAGAGGTTGAGCAGCCAGCCTACATCGCTGACAACGTCTACTTTAACGGCGCGAAAGCCTTTAATCGGGAAACCAGTAAACTGGAACAAGCCGGCTTTGACGCCCAGTTTGCGATAGAGTCCGCCAATGGGGAAGTCTATCTAAACCTCAGTCTTCCGCAGGAATTCGCCTCTTGTCTAAGCGCCCCGCAAAACACCCGCTCGCTTGGCAGAGTCCGCATCGTTGACGCGGATTTTGAAAACCCAGACGGCAGCCCGCTTGCCCTTGACACCGACTATTTCGACGCCTCAGTCGGCGAGGAAACGGCGGCGGGTCCTCTTGTTGGTTTGAAGCCCGGCAAGAACCGCGTCAAGGTGTGGGGATAGTCTGTCAGGTGGTAAATTTGACATTTAACAAATGGTTGAAGGCTGCGATGTCAGACACTTCACGCTATCTTCCGCGAGGGAGTTTTGTGAAACCCAAGCTATGCGCCTGATATGTATCTTCAAAATAAGAATCCCCCGCCTAAACACGGGGGATTTTTCAATCTTGACTACGGTATCACCGCAGTTAGGATGGGACCAAAGGGACCTTCTTTGCCAGAGGCGGTTTCGTACCTCAGACAGAAATATACCCGGTTGCCGCTCTCACCTTCGAAGTCGAAACGCTCCTTCTTCCGCCGCGTAAACAGCGAACTGGGAAGGTCCCGCCCTGTTTTCGGCAGTTCTGTCAGCCTGAATCTATTCATCTCCGTCGGTTCTCCGGTCAAGCCCCAGTAAATCCGTACCCCGTAGTTGGTGCGCGGGTTAGGCGCCGCATCTCCTATGGGCCGAATCCTGATCAGCTCTACCATGTGTACTCCTGGAAAGGTCAGGTCTGCTGTCGGCTGCGCCGTGGGGTCCGGTATTTCAGAAGGTGAATACCCGGGCTTGTCAAGAAGCAGCGCGGCGAAATCGCTTTCGGTTAAAGGCGGCGTATGGAAGTAATGCGTTTTGATATAGCGCATCTTCCCAACCATGTTCTTAAACGCCTCACGGCACTGCGCCGTAATCACCGGCGAGCGGTCGGAGCTTTCCGCGAGCTGCATAGCCGCATCCGCAACAGTGATAAAGCCGTTCAGTTCCGTGATGTCCGCAGCCGGTACGCCCCATTCCGTTCCTCTGTTCACTAGCACTGGACACCATGTTTTAGCCATCGCAATCTGGAGCGCCCGCCTGCCAGGAAGCCAGCT
>JAIRMT010000136.1 GCA_031258505.1 Treponema sp. | reverse complement strand
GTGGAATAGGTCTGTTCCGGCATAGAATAAAACCGCAGTTCAGGGTGTCATAGCGTAGAAAGGCATACATGGCTAAGAAAATTCAAAGCACAGTCTCCCTGTCCAGAAGCAGGGGAATTGCTATGCGTTTATCCTGGGCGACTTAGGGGCTTGCCTATAACGCCATTTATTTGCTAAAAACCACGTCAAGGTATCTTATTTTTTTTATCCTTATGGTATTATACCCAAAAATTAAATCAGGAGGACCTTCGATTTATGAATAAAGATGCTATGTATTTGTCCGATTTGGAAGCGGTAAAGCAGGATGGCCTCGCGCTTGAGTGGTTACAGACACAAACTGAGGAACTTTGCCTTGCCGCTGTAAGGCAAAACGGCGAGGCTATTGAGTTTGTTGATGACCAAAAGCCGGCTATCTGTCTGGTGGCAGTCAAGCAAAATGGTCTAGCCATACGCTTTATTGACGAAGATGCGCTCACAGCGGAGATTTGTCTCGCTGCTGTTAAGCAAAACGGAAAGGCGCTGGAGTATGTGCCGGTCTCTCTACGGACGCCGGAGCTGCGGCTTGCCGCAGTCCGACAAAACGGCTTGATTCTGGAACAGTTGCAAAACATCCAGAAGCGGATGCCCGAACTGGCGCTTGCCGCAGTTCAACAGAACGGGAACGCTCTTGGGTTCGTAAAAAAGCAGACGCCAGAGGTTTGTTTGGCGGCTGTTCAGTACAACGGCCTTCTACTAGAACAAGTTAAGAAGCAGACGCCAGAGCTCTGCCTTGCCGCCGTTAAGCAAAACGGCATGGCGCTTGAGTTTGTGAAGAAGCGGACGCCGAAGCTTAATCTCGCAGCGGTTACACAGGAAGGCGACGCCTTGCAATTCGTGAAGAAGCGCGGTCCCGATATTATCCGCGCTGCGCTTAAACAGAACGGCCTTGCCTTGCGCCATCTGACGCGGAAGACGCGGGAGTTTTGTTTGCTGGCAGTTTCAGAAAACGGCTTTGCCCTGCAATACGTCGAGAAGCAGTCGGCTGATATATGTCTTGAGGCGGTTAAACAGAACGGCCTGGCGCTCCAGTTCGTACAGAAGCAACGTCCCGATCTCTGCTTTGAGGCGGTACGGCAAAACGGCCTGGCGCTCCAGTTCGTACAGAAACAGAAACCGAGCCTTTGTTTTGAGGCGGTTAAGCAGAACGGTCTCGCGCTCCAGTTCGTACAGAAGCAGCGTCCCGATCTCTGCCTTGAGGCGGTACGGCAAGACGGTTTGGCGCTCCAGTTCGTACAGAAGCAGAAGAACGAAAACTGCATTGAGGCTGTGCGACAAAATGGCTTGGCTCTGCAATTCGTGAAAAAGCAAAGTACGGACATCTGTCTCACTGCGGCAAAGCAAAATGGCCTAGCCCTGCAGTTTGCCAACAAGCAGAGCGAAGAACTGTGCATCGCGGCAGTCAGTCAGAACCCGGAAGCGCTCTCTCTCGTAAAACGCAAAACCAACGCCGTACTCCAGGCCTCTCGCAAACGGTAAGCAAAAACCATGCCAGAACGCCTTACGCCTGAACAGTTATACGCATTGGTCTCAAAGTATGGTTCGCCCCTCTATGTGTATGACGAAACGCTTATTCGTGAACGCTGCCGAGAAATCAGCGGCCTTGTCTCCCTGCCGTTTTTCGCCGCCAACTATTCGGCAAAGGCAAACACGAACATTGAGCTGCTGAAAATCATCCGCAGCGAAGGTCTCCGCGTTGACGCTATGTCGCCCGGAGAGATTCTGACCGAAATAGCGGCAGGGTTTCAGCCAGACGAAATTTTTTTCATACCTAACAATGTGTCAATCGAGGAACTGCGTTTTGCCGCCGAGCGAGGCGTTATGACAAGCCTTGATTCGCTCTCCCAGCTTGAGCAGTACGGTAAAGCCGGACTCCCGCGCCGTGTGGCGTTCCGGCTCAATCCGGGTGTGGGCGTGGGACACAGCGCCAAGGTGGTAACTGGCGGTAAGAGCAAGTTCGGCATAGAAACAAAGGATGTTTGCCGTGTTCAGGAACTTGCCGCGCGCTACGGTCTGAGTATAGCCGGCGTCAATCAGCACATTGGCTCACTCTTTCTGCAAAGCGGCGAGTATCTTCAAGCCGCCGCCGCCCTGTTTGAGGTCGCGGCCGGCTTTCCTGAACTCGCGTTTCTTGACCTGGGCGGGGGCTTCGGCGTTCCCTACCACGGCGAAGCGCGGCTTGAACTAGAGGAGCTTGGACAAAAACTTACCCGCATGATACAGCATTTTATCTCAAAGTATGGGCGTGAAATCACCATCATGGTTGAGCCGGGACGCTATATCTGCGCGGAATCAGGAACCCTGCTGGGTACGGTTCATAGCGTGAAGGAAAACTACGGCGAAACCTACGTCGGAACAGACATTGGCTTTAACACGCTGATGCGTCCGGTTCTCTACGACTCTTGGCATGAAATCCAGTTTGTTACAGCCAGTACCGAAAGGCGCAGGCTTACGATTACCGGCAACATCTGCGAGAGCGGCGACGTTCTTGCGCATGACCGCGAACTGCCTTTACCTGCGCCGGGCGATCTGGTCTGCATAGCGAATGTCGGCGCTTATGGTTACAGCATGGCGTCCAACTACAACCTGCGACTCCGTCCCGCCGAAGTCCTCATCGACCTCAACGGGCAGGATCGCCTTATTCGTCCCCGCGATACCTATCAGGCGCTGATACAGGATCAGCTTATCGTTCCTAGCGCCCGGTCAGGCTAATATCGCGCGCTGGCGTTTGCCGGGAAAGGAGTATGCTTGCCCGGCAAACGTGTTGTTAGCAACTACGACACTGCGTCGTAGCCAGCTTTCATTGCCTGAACATTCATAGGCACAAACTTATGCTTGTCAGGCGAAAAAAACTTTTTAAGAATCGGCTCAATGTCGCTTAACGACAGCGCGCCAGTGAGCCGCGCCATTGCGCCCAGAGCAACCATGTTCGCAAAGCGGGCGTTGCCGATACGCTCGGCAACACCAGTAATGTCCAGCGTGTGTACGCGGAGATCGCTGCGTTTGGGCTTATCCTTAACAAGCGACGTGTTAATGAGCATGACGCCGTCCTGCTTCAAAAGCCCTTCACAGAGCGGTAACGAATCAGCGTTCATAACCAGACACGAGTCAGGCGTGGTAACAAGCGGGCTGTCGATTTCCTCGTCTGACACCACTACGCCGGCGCGGGCAATGCCGCCGCGCTTCTCCGCGCCATAGAAAGGGAAGAAGGTAACGTTCTTGCCCTCGTTCATGGCGCAGTATACCCAGATTTGCCCCAGAGAGATGATCCCCTGACCGCCAAAACCAGCGAAGAATGACTTTTCTGTCATTTTTTTTCTCCTTCAAGCGTGTTCTTGATTTCCCCCAGCCGGAAGACTGGAACCATGTTTTGTTCAAGCCATTCGACTGCTTGGACTGGAGCCAAGCCCCAGTTAGTGGGACACTGGGACAGTACCTCAACCATAGTAAAACCCTTGCCGCTCATCTGCGCCTCAAGCGCTTTCTTTATGTACTGTTTGGTTTTACGGGTATTGGCCGCGTTATTAACCGCGCCGCGGGCTATGTAGCGGCTTCCCTCAAGCGTGGCAAGCAGTTCACAGACGCGTATGGGATAGCCCATACCGGCTGCATCCGGGTCGCGTCCATGAGGCGCAGTGGTAGCTTTCTGTCCAACGAGCGTGGTCGGCGCCATTTGGCCGCCAGTCATACCGTAGATGGCGTTGTTGACAAAGATGGTTGTGAACTTTTCGCCTCGGTTTGCCGCGTGTATCATTTCCGCCGTACCAATAGCCGCCATATCGCCGTCGCCCTGATAGCAAATCACCAGATGGTCGGGAAGAACGCGCTTGACGCCGGTTGCTGCGGCTGGCGTACGTCCGTGGGGCGGCTGTACCGAGTCAAAGTCGAAGTACAGATCAGCCCAGATCGCGCAGCCCACTGGATTAGTGATGATTGCCTTTTCCCGTAAGCCCATTTCGTCAACCAGTTCAGTAATGATTCGGTGTATGACACCATGCCCACAGCCTGCACAATACTTTGTCGGCACGTCGTAAAGGCTTTTCGGGTATTTTTTCAGCAGCTTCATGCTTTTCCCCCCAGAATTTCTTTTACTTTGGCGAAGACCTCTTCCTCAGTGGGAATGACTCCGCCAGAATGTCCCAGCAAATGCACAGGCGCGCTGCCCAGAACAGCCAGCTTCACGTCTTCCACAAGCTGACCCAGGCTCATCTCCACGCTTAAAATAGGCTTGCCGGTTTTAGCAATGCTGGCAAGCGCTTGATAGGGGAACGGCCAGAGACTAATGGGCCTGAATAGCGCCACAGATAAACCAGCCTGTTCCGCCAGTTTCTTGGCGCCCTGCGCCACACGCGCCGCTGTACCATAGGCAACCAGCGTGATGTCTGCATTTGCCGCGTCAATAGCAACTGCCTGCTCAACGCCCTCATCGCGCCCCCGGCATTGGAGACTTGTTGTTGTGATTCCTCGGTATTCAAAGGCAGTTTCCTTCTCCTTGATGTCTTCATACCGCTGAAACCGCGCGCGCGTCTTTGCTTCAAGTTCCTCTGGTACCAGAGCAAGCGAGGTGATGTGTCGGCTTGCACGGCCATGCATCTTACCCACTGTCCAGTCCCGTTCAGGAAGCGAGGACAGGTCGCGCTCCGGCGGCAAAACCACGCCTTCCATCATCTGCCCGATCATGCCGTCGGCAAGCACAATGACCGGCATACGGTATTGGTCGGCAAGGTCAAAAGCAAGCACGGTGAAGTCAGCGCACTCCTGCACACTTTTGGGCGCAAGCACAATACACCGGTAGTCGCCGTGTCCTCCGCCCCGCGTTGACTGGAAGTAATCGCTCTGCGCCGGCGCAATGGAACCCAGCCCCGGACCGCCGCGCACCACATTCGCCAGCACTAGCGGTATATCCGCGCCCGCCGCGTATGACATGCCCTCCTGCTTGAGGCTGATACCCGGACTTGACGAACTCGTCATAGCCCGCGCACCGGCTGCCGAAGCCCCATACACCATGTTGATCGCCGCAACTTCGCTCTCAGCCTGAATAAACACGCGCCCCTTGTCCAGCATGTGCAACGCCATATACGCCGCAATCTCGTTCTGCGGCGTGATGGGATAGCCAAAGTAAGCGCCGCAGCCTGCCCTGATAGCCGCTTCTGCAATAGCCTCATTCCCCTTCATCAATACCTTTTCACTCACGCCGCCCCCTCCTCAAGCTCATACACCTCAATACACACATCAGGGCATACCTCAAAACAGTTCCCACAGGCGATACACTTTGCGCCATACTCCGCTTTGCTGGGATAACTGCCGCCTTCATTTGGCTCAGTATCCACTGTCAGCACCTTCATCGGACAGGCGCGAACACACAACAGACACCCCTTACACCGCTCGCGGTCAATAAGGACTTTTCCTCTCTTTGCCATCTTGCTTCCTTATTTAGATAGTTAGTTCACTTGTTCGGACTACCCGAACAAGTCTATACCGAACTGCTTCATTATACTCAAAACTGACTTCAAGAAAGAAGACCTCGAATGAACCAGCCTCGTCTGCTTGCAGGCAGGGTTGTTTTGTTTATGCCGGCTTTGGTGCCACACACGCAACCTATGCCGCGCTTTGGTGCCAGACACCCAAAAAAGACAAAAAAAGACACCCAAAAACTAAAGCATTTTACCTTCCCAGCGTCTTAATATAGGTATGAGAACTTTAAGAGAACTCCAAGAGGGAGCTATATATCACGTCATCTCGGAAATTAACCGTTACGAGATGGACCTAAAGTCGTCAGAGATCAAGGCTATGT
>JAIRMT010000109.1 GCA_031258505.1 Treponema sp. | reverse complement strand
CTACGACCGATGATCAGCCGGCGGATCAGTGGCAACTGGTAAGGGCCAACGATGCCAGCGCCACGCCTTCACCGCTTCTTGGTTTCTCGCTTGATCGGGCAAATATCATCAATGAGCTGACGAACTGTCGTCAGGTTTGGGAACGCTACCGGAATGAGCTGATGTGTGGCGCGTCCGATCCCGCCACGGTTATTCCCCTGCTCACCGCTGACCTCAAGGCCGCTGGTTTCGACAAAGTGCTTGCCGAAGCTCAACGTCAGGTTGACGAATTCCTACGTACAAAGTAGAACAGCTTTTTGTTCAAGGGCGTAAAGAACAGGTTTCTTTACGCCCTTTTTATGTGCGCCTCAATAGAATGGTGTCTGTCGCCAACGCGTCGCCAATATGTATATTGTGCTAAATAACCCTTTTGCTTAAACTTTCCAATATAAAGGAGAATAGTATGTCGATTGGTATCGTTTTTCTCGCCGCGTTTTTGGCTCTTATGATAGTCATTGGAGTCTGGGGTATGAAAAAGACCAAAACTCTGGGAGACTTTTTTCTGGGCGGCAGGACCATGGGGCCGTGGGTATCTGCAGTCGCTTACGGAACTTCGTATTTTTCAGCGGTCATCTTCATCGGGTTCGCTGGAACCCAGGGCTGGCAGTTCGGGCTTAACGCGCTCTGGATCGCGCTGGGTAACGCGCTTATCGGGGCAATGGCCGCGTGGTTCATTCTGGCGCGCCGCACACGGCGCATGACCCAAAACCTTGATACCATGACCATGCCGGAGTTTTTACAAGAGCGCTACGGCGCCAAGCATCTGAAACCTGTGGCCGCTTCGGTCATCTTCTTCTTCCTATTGCCATATTCCGCGTCAGTGTTCAAGGGCCTGGGACATTTGTTTGAGGCCGTGTTTCACATACCTTATGATCTGGCGCTGCTCATCATGATCGCGTTTACCGGAGTATACCTCATACTTGGCGGGTACTTTGCTATTGCGATCACCGACTTCATTCAGGGCATCATCATGTTCTTCGGGGCTATTGCTATGGTGTCAGTGCTGACGGGGAATGGCGGCGGGCTTTTTGCCATGGTGTCAAAGGTGAGCGAGAACTACTCACAACACATTCCACCGGCGCAGCAGCCAAGCGCGCTCACGGTTATCTCGCTGGTGTTCATGACGAGCTTCGGAACCTGGGGCCTGCCGCAGATGACGCAGAAGTTCTACGCAATCAAAAACGAGCGTGTGATCTCCAAAGCAGCCCTGGTTACTACGGTTTTTGCGCTGGTCATTGGTTTTTCCGCCTATCTAACCGGCGCGTTTGCCCATGTGTTTTTTGACCTGAACACTGTGCCTAAAAACGAAACCGGCGGCGTATTCTATGACCGCATCGTGCCGACCTTGCTTACCTCGCATCTTCCCACGCTCTTGCTGTCGCTCATTATGCTGCTGGTACTATCCGCGTCCATGTCCACGCTGTCGTCGCTTGTGCTGGTGTCTTCGTCATCCGTGGCTATCGACCTGTATCCGTCGCGGATAGACGCCAGAACCGGCAAAGACCGTTCTGTAGCCATGATGCGTTTTCTGTCTGCCATTTTCGTCATCATTTCGTACCTCATCTCGCGCTTCCAGTTCAGCTTCATCGTTACGCTTATGTCGCTGAGTTGGGGCGCGGTGTCTGGCTCCTTTGCCGGACCCTACATCTTCGGCCTCTACAGCAAGCGCGTTACCAAAGCCGCTGCATACGCGGGACTGCTCTCTGGGCTGGGAACGGAAATCATTCTGTTTTTCGTACTGGGGAGCGCCAATTCGCCGCTTGCCGCGTCCTGCGCCATTGTAGTTCCGTTCATCGTGATCCCCATTGTGTCGTGTTTCACCAAAGCGCCGGAGCAACCTTTGCTAAACAAAGCCTTCGAGAATGTTTAATAAAGAATCCCCGCCATGAATGCTAAACTTGACCCACAACTTTTCCCCTTGGTATGTGCTAAGTGTGTGTCTAACACTCGAGCTGGTGTGTGTCTAACACTCGAGCTGGTGTGTGTCTAACACGTGGGAAGGATCGAGCCTCATTTTATGAGGCGGGTTAATGAAGCTATATATGTTGCTGGCGTACCGGGAGTATCGTTTATGAATCCGTGGGTCAAGTTTAGCATGAATGGCGAGTTATTGAAGCTTTCTCCTTGAAAGCGTATCGTATGCGCTGTCGCGTTTCATGTGAGCGCGTGGATTGGAACAATAAAGAAATTTATTGACAGGCTGAAATTCTCCTCATAAAATGACAGGAACATTAGATTTTATGAGGAGAAAGTTACTTATGAAAAGGATTTATTGTTTTATCACCGCGTTAATGCTTATCGCGGTCGGAGCCGTTTTTGCGGGCGGCAGTGGTCAACAGCAGAGTCAGAGGAGCGCCACGCCGACGCTTTCCCCTGCAGGGCTTAGCGGAGATGCGCTGGCGTTCAGCAAGTTCACCAAACCAGTGGATGTTCATATCGGCATGAGCGTGAGTCCCATTGATACCACGCTGCCTCCGGGTGATACTGCCCAGAACAATCAGTACACCCGCTACCTCCGCGATAACTATAACATCAATGTTATCGTGGATTGGACTGCTGCTGAGGGCAATGACTATAACCAAAAGGTCTCCCTCGCCATCGCCAGTAACACCCTGCCGGACGCGCTGGTCTTCAATTCCCAGAGCTATTTGCTCAAGGCTGCAAAGTCAGAGATGCTTTACGACATCACTGACCTATTCCAGCAATACGCTTCCTCGCAGGTCAAGGGCATCATTGATTCAACGAAGGGACGCGCCATGGAAATGGTTAGCTACGACGGCAGGATGGTAGCTTTGCCCAACATCACCGTAGCCACTGATGGAGTACATATCCTCAACATTCAGAAAAACTGGCTCGATCAGTATGGGCTTGCCATTCCCAAAACCATCGACGATATTGAAAACGTGGCTCGCGTGTTCAAAGAACAAAAACCTGCAGGCGCGGCAACTATTCCAATCATCGGGCCTGACAAGAATACCAAGCTCTACTGCAACTTCATCGAGTCCTCCAACCTCAGCAACGGCTTTGATCCCGTGTTTTCCGCCTATGACGCCTATCCCGGCTACTTCCTGGACAATGGCGACGGTACGGTCTCCTACGGGTCTCTGGATCCCAAGATGAAACCCGCGCTTCAGCGGCTTGCCGCATGGTACAAAGAGGGGCTTATCGACCCTGAAATGGGCTCGCGGGACAGTTCCGGCGAGCCGGTAAACGCGAATCAGGTTGGTCTGCGCTTTGGTCCGTGGTGGGCAATCGGGTATGGGAACGGCGATTCGTTCAAGAATAATCCTAATGCAAACTGGCAAGCCTATCCGGTGCTAACCAATGATGGGAAATGGAACGTTCACATGAAAGCCCCGGGCGTGAGTTCCTGCGTGATCAGCAAGAAAGCCTCGGCTGACGTGGCGGCTGCGGTCATCATCATGTATAACGCGCTGGTTCGGGACGAGGCTGCCTTTGATACCTCAGTGGCGATTGGCTGGTATCCCCTGCGAACCGTTGCCGCTGCAATGGACGAGACAGAGTATGAATACCGCGAGCTGCTTAAGGTTCTGAGCGGACAGACCACGCCGGAAAGTTACAACAACCCAATGTCCATCTATAAGCTCATGTACCATGACGCCCAGTTGATCAGGGATGTTATTCCGGGCTTCACCACCACCCGGGATCTCAATGTCAGCGATTTCAGCATGACGAATGTCGGAGATTTTAACCGGAGCTACTCGCTTATGGTTGGCAATAGACCGTTTGCCACACATAAGATTGATAAAGAGGTGTACAGCGTTACCTATAGCATGACCGACTTACTGGAACAGCGCTGGCCTAACCTCTGGAAGATGGAAACTGAAGTGATGATGAAGATTGTTACTGGTCAGGCTGACATCAGCGCGTTTGACAAATTCGTAGCAGATTGGAAAGCCCAGGGCGGTCAGGGAATCCTGGACGACTTAGCAAATACCTATCTGAAATAAACCGATAGCGCGGCGCCGTGTATGCGGCGCCGTTATTTTATGGAGGCATAATGAAAAGACATACTGTACTTCAAGTACACTACGGTATAATGATTCTGCCGGGCTTACTTTGGCTGGCGCTGTTTAGCATCGTTCCTATGTATGGGATCGTGATGGCTTTTCAGGATTTCAATCCGGGACGGGGGTTTTTCCGCTCAAGATGGACAGGACTCGAAAACTTTAAGTACCTCTTCATGCTGGGCGATTCGGTGCAGGTTATCATCAATACACTTGTTATCGCGGTAGGGAAGATGGTACTTAATCTGCTGGTTCCCCTCGTGTTTGCCCTCCTCCTCAATGAAGTGCGTTTGCGTACATTCAAAAAGCTGGTGCAGACCATAGTCTATCTTCCCCATTTCATCTCCTGGGTCGTACTTGCCAGCGTAGTGTTAAACATTTTTGGCTACCAAGGAGTGATAAACAGCGTCGCAGGCTTCTTTGGCGCCGATCCAAAAGTTTGGATGACCGACGCTTCGATATTCCGGCAAATTGTCATTGGAACAGAAGTCTGGAAAGAATTTGGTTATAACGCCGTTATCTTCCTTGCCGCCCTCACCGGCATAAATCCGAATCTGTATGAGGCTGCTTCGATTGATGGAGCAGGTCGTCTGCGTTCAACATGGCATGTTACCCTGCCGGGCATTGCCAGTACCATCGTGGTACTTGGGGTTCTGGGTCTCGGCAATGTATTAAACGCCGGCTTTGATCAGATTTACAATCTGTATAATCCGCTTGTGTATTCCACTGGCGACATCATCGACACCTGGGTATACCGCATGGGACTCATCAACCTTCAGTTCTCACTTGCCACTGCCGCCGGACTGCTCAAGTCAGCAGTGAGCTTTGTGTTGATCGTGTCTTCTTATCTTGCGGCATACAAGTTCGCCGACTATAAAGTGTTCTAAGGAGGACGGCGTGATTCAGAATAGATCATTTGGCGAGAGTCTTTTTAACATTGTAAACATCGTAATAATGGCCACCCTCGCCTTTTTGTGCTTATACCCAATCTGGTACGCCCTTTGCCTTTCAATTTCCGACAAAGCAGCGGCCAATTCCGGCATTGTTACCTTCTATCCCATTGGTTTTACGATACAGTCCTATCAGGAAATCATGAAAGACTCCATGTTCTTCAATTCCTTCTGGATTTCCATACAGCGAACCGTATTGGGAACTGCCGTAACCCTAGCAGTGCTGATTCTCATGGCCTACCCGCTCTCGAAAACCCGCCGCGATTTCAGACCACGCGATGTTGTGATGTGGATCGTCATCTTCTGTATGTTGTTTAATGGCGGAACTATTCCGTGGTATATCACGGTAAAAAACTACCACCTCATTGACTCGATCTGGGCGCTGGTGCTTGGCGGCAGTCTTCCGGTGTTCAACCTTATCCTGATGGTCAACTTTTTTCGAGGCATTCCCCGAGACCTTGAGGAAGCCGCTGTAGTGGACGGCGCGGGACCGTGGAAGATTCTTTTCATGGTTATAGTACCTTGTTCCATCCCGGTAATCGCCACGATAGTTCTCTTTACTGGCGTGTATCACTGGAACGAGTTCTTTCAGGGGCTGGTACTCACCACCAATGAAAGCCACTACCCGCTTCAGACCTACATTCAGCAGCTTGTGGTGAACATACAGACCTCGACGCTTTCCAAAGACCAGATAGAAAACCTTTTCAAGCTGTCCAACAAATCGCTCAATGCCGCGAAGGTTTTCATTGCCATGATTCCAATGCTGGTAGTCTATCCCTTCCTGCAGCGCTACTTCATCTCTGGTATCATGCTCGGAGCAGTGAAAGAATAAAAGTTCATATATGGAGTACACGGAGTAAGCAAATCCTTCCGTGTACTTGTTCTTGTGTTGGGTACCCATTTAAGGAAGTAACAGTATGTTTAAGTTCACGAACAAGAAAACGGCGCTCCGACAGGAGCGCTTGCCAGACCCGTTTCTGAAACCAGACGGAACGCGGGTGAAGTCTGCGGCGGAATGGGAGGAGCAGCGGGTGTATCTCAAGGAAATGCTTGCCCATTATCTTTACGGCCATATCCCGCCGGAATCAGGCGGCGCGAGCGGCGCGATTATCAGCAGAGAGTTCGCGCATAACGGCGACGCGATTAAGGAAACCGCGTGTATCACGTGTGGCGCTTGCAACGCAATCAGTTTTGACGCGGTGATAATACGACCGTCTTGGCCGGGACGATTTCCCGTGTTTGTGTGGAATCAGTTTGCGGATATGTCGCCCTGCCCTGTCGAGGGGGAAGCGATCCGGCGAGGCTATGCGATAGCGATGTTTAACCGGAACCAGCTTGCGCCAGACATAACGGGCTGTGAACGGCTGACCGGGCAGTGTGTTGAAACATATCCCAACAGTGATTGGCGGGCAATGGCGATCTGGGGCTGGGGCGCAAGCCGCCTCGCTGATTATCTGCTCACAACGGATTATACGGACGCGGACAGGCTGATAACGACCGGCCATTCGCGGGGAGGGAAGGCCGCGCTCTACTCGGCAATATATGACGAGCGCTTTGCGTTATGCGCGGCGGCTGGCTCTGGTTGCGGCGGAGCCGCGAACCTGCGTTTCATGGGAACGCGGCTTGGTCCCGGCGGCGCGTGCGAAAGCCTGGGCGACATCACCAAAAAAAGCAGATACTGGTACTGGTTCTCTGATGTTTGCGCTGATTACGGCAACCATGAAAAAAGCTCAACACTCATGGATGAGGCGCTATTGCCTTTCGACCTGCATTTTGTCCGCGCGCTTATCGCGCCGCGTCCGCTCATAAGCGTTGACGGGCTTGATGACATTTGGTCTAACCCCTACGGCATAACCCTCTCGTGGGCTGCGTCGGAACCGGTGTATCAGTTTCTGGGCGCTGTAGGTAAGAATGCGCTCTTTGTCCGTGAAGGCGGCCATGCCTATAACGCGGCGGACTGGCTGGCTGTGCTAAACTTCTGCGACAACATGCTTCTCGGTAAAAACGAAGCGCCCTTGTACAAGGCCCAAGGCGCGGAACAACTTTGCCTTGACGGACTTGTAGAGCTTAGGCCAAGTCTCACCTGATAACGTACTGGCTTTCGTCAGAATTCGGCGCTGTTATCAAAGGGAGCAATACAGAGGTTATATCCGTCCTTTTAGTCTAATCATCCTACTAGGTTTAGCTGTCTATAACGGTCGAAGGACTATGGTCTCAAAGGGCAATGGGCGTCTTACGTGTCTGATACTCTTCACCAAGCCCATTCAACGACCGCGCCGGGGAAGAATAGCTCCAGAAAAGCTCTCCACGGGATATAATACCTTCAGAGAGTATTCTAATACCTTCTGAAGTAAGACAACTACCTTCAGAGAGTATTCTAATACCTTCAGAGAGTATTCTAATACCTTCTGAGGGAAGTCTAATACCTTCAGAGAGTATTCTAATACCTTCTGAGAGTATTCTAATACCTTCTGAGGGAAGACGACTACCTTCTGAGGGAAGACAACTACCTTCTGAAGTAAGACGACTACCTTCTGAGGGAAGACGACTACCTTCTGAAGTAAGACAACTACCTTCTGAAGTAAGACGACTACCTTCTGAAGTAAGACAACTACCTTCTGAGGGAAGACAACTACCTTCTGAAGTAAGACGACTACCTTCTGAAGTAAGACAACTACCTTCTGAAGTAAGACGACTACCTTCTGAGGGAAGACGACTACCTTCTGAGGGAAGACGACTACCTTCTGAAGTAAGACAACTACCTTCTGAAGTAAGACAACTACCTTCTGAAGTAACTCATGTTACGCAGGAAGAACAAACGGTAAGAATTGGTCATCGAATGGACGCTAATATACGCGAATATTTCATTTCTCTAAAGAAGATTCGCGTTTATTCGCGTAATTCGATGATCTTTTTCTTTCCGGTGCGTAAGGTGAGTTAAGAACATAGCCTTGAACTCTTTCGCCTGTAGGTTCATCTCGTTTAAGGCGCTGGGAAGGTCTAATGCTTTAGTCGTTTTGTGAGTGTCTGGTAAAGTGTGTCGGTGTCTGGCACTAAAGCGCGGCAAGTTGGGCGTCTGGCGCTACAGGGCATCGGCGTTTACTTTTCGTTAGCAGGAAAACTGATATACTAAACCATCAAGATTCCTTGGAAGGGGAACGATGGCGAAGATAAGCATTCGGGATTTGGCGCGGGCGGCGGATTTTCTTGATGAGATAAACGACCCGCGGCGGATGGTATACGGGAATATCCGGCATAAACTGGTGGACATCATCGTGACAGCCTTTACGACGGTCTTATGCGGGTATGAAAACTACGAGGAGATAGACGAATTTGGGCGGTTAAAGCTGGATTTTTTCAAAACGTTTCTTGAATTGCCGAATGGGATACCGGATGAGACGGCGTTTCGGCGGGTATTGCAGTGTATAAACCCGTATGAACTGAAGGAGGGGCTGGAAAACTGGCTTTTAGACCTAAAACTGCGGACCAAGAGCGAGGAGGAGGATGCCCGGTTGGTGAACATAGACGGGAAGACGATACGGGGGAGCGGGTTTCGTGTGGTCAGCGCATGGGTAGGGGAACACGGGCTTACCCTGGGGCAAGTGACGACAGAGGAGAAAAGCAACGAAATAACGGCGGTACCGAAACTGCTGGATATGCTGGATATACAAGGAGATGGGGTAACTGCGGACGCAATGAGCTGCCAGACGGAGATAGCGCGGAAGATACGGGAAAAAGAGGCGGATTACGTATTGGCGGTGAAAGAGAACCAAAAGACGCTGTATAACAATATCAAAGAGTACTTTGAGGGGATGGAGAGCGGGGAGATAGGGGATCTGCCGGAAGACATCTGGCAAGGGGAAGAGGAAGCGGGGCGCGACCGGAAAGAACGGCGTGAGCTCAGGACGGCAGCCAGTCTTGCATGGCTTGAGAACCGCGGAGCATGGCAGGATGTGCGGACGATAATACAGTACCGGACGTTTCGTATGGTAA
>JAIRMT010000093.1 GCA_031258505.1 Treponema sp. | reverse complement strand
GAGGACTGGGAGTATGGCGGCTTATACCACCACTGGCACGGAAGGCTGGATGTAGTAGATATTCCTCGGAGCGCTTTTATGGAGCTATTCTTTCCCGGCGCGGTCGTTGAATGGGCTTGGTGAAGGGTGTCAGACACGTAAGACGCCCATTGCCCATTACGTCTGGGAAGATGTACCCGATAGGTGATACTTTGAATTCCTGTGCCGACGACCCTAGTTGACGAGGGAAAGCGGTCTGACTACACTTGTCCTGTTAGAAAGATCGCCAGTGAACTTGGCATAGGGAGCGCTTATGGAACTCAAGCTCGATGAGTACATCAGGAAGATACCGGATTTTCCCAAAAAGGGAATATTGTTCTATGATATAACCAGCATTCTGGCTACGCCAAAGGCGTTTGCGTGGTGTATCGACACGATGGAGGAGCTGTACCGGGAGCAGCGGATTGATGCGGTTGCCGCTATTGAGGCGCGAGGCTTTGTGTTTGCCGCGCCATTCGCGGTTCGTATGGGCATTCCCCTCATTCTGATCCGCAAGAAGGGTAAGCTGCCAGGTAAGACTATAAGCAGAAAGTACCAGCTTGAGTACGCTGAGGCGGCGATTGAGGTGCATGAGGCTGACGTGCCTAAAGGCAAGCGCGTCCTGCTCATGGATGACCTCATTGCCACAGGCGGAACCCTGGGCGCGGCGTGTGAGCTTATCATCGCAGCCGGAGCCGTGGTTCCTGAAATCTTCGGCATTATCGGCTTGCCGTTCCTCCACTACGATAAAATCCTCCATGACATTCCGGTTCGGACCTTGATTAAATATGACTCTGAATAGCCTGCTGAAACAAAACAAACGCTGTTTCTCAAGCACTCAGGGAGACGCTATGGTAATTAGTGAAACCATCTTTTCTACCATGTTTGGCAGCAAGGCGCGAAAAATTCGCGCCTGCTCTTGATTACGGTTTACGCGCTGGCAGCGGCGGGGATAGCCTTGTGTCTGTTTCCCCAGAACCAGTGGCTGTTTCTGAGCAGCCGCTTTCCTGGTCGATCTACTGCAATCTGCCCTTTTTCGCCCTTATCGTCATTATGATTATTCTGTTCTTTACTGACTCATGTTACGCAGGAAGAAAAAACGGTAAGAATTTGGCATCGAAGGGAGGCTGATATACGCGAATAGGTTATTTCTCTAAAGAAGATTCGCGTTCATTCGCGTCATTCGATGATCTTTTTCTTTCCGGCGCGTAAGGTGAGTTACTGACACGCGAGTCGGAACGCGCCCTGCTTCGCTTTATATGGCTGGCAGCCCTCAGCTTTGGCTTTTTGCGGGCCAGTATCTCTGGATTGGCGCGCTGATGCTGTGCATGCAGCGGAATTTCTTGCGGCGCGCCGGCCCGGATTGACGCGCTCTTACAATAACGAACCGCAATGGCAAGCGTCAGCATAGTTGACGAAGGCGAAAAATAATCCCGCTGCGAGATCGTGAAGCGCGCGCTGCTAGAAAAGCGCCATTGAGAAGTATGTTACCGTGTTGGGTCCATTGTTATACCTGATTCTGGCGATGCGGCTCAGTTCGGTTACATTGATACCGGAAGCCTCTATTGAGGAAAACAGTTTTTCCGGCGCTCTGCACGGGTCGGGGTAGGCGCATTTCTCGCAGTTTGAACAGCCGCCCGCACCGTAGATGGGGTTTATTTTCCCAAAACGTTCGTGCAGGTACATGCTTAACTCGTTATGGATTTCCCTGCCTCTCTGCATACCCTCAAAATCAAAGGAATCTTCCAGATCGTGCTTGGTAGTAAAGACAAGGGCATTCTTATACGCCAGTATCTTTGCCATAAGTTCTTCCAGAGTACCGATAGCCGGCGGGCAGGCCCAGTTACGGCCATAGTTCCCGCATATATTGGCTTCGCAGGCTTTACGTAGCTCCGGTAAAAAGACAATGTCCGCTGTGGATATGACGGCACATTCATATACCCGCCCCTCAATAGCCTTGCTAAGAGCTTGAATTGCAGACAGCGGCTCTTCAGCGCCCTGCTGATTAAACATTGCTTGCATGACTTATGATATCACGACTTGGGCGCGGACTCAAGCCTTTCGTATATAGAGTGGAATCGAACCGAGTTCCTTATTATCAATATAGAGGACAAAGTTCACAACGCCGCCTCGCTGAAATTTGAGGTTTGATATAGCAAACACTAGATGAGACGCTGCTGAGGCGTTACCCGTGCCTTGTACATCCACATTGCCGCTGATTGGCTCGAGAGTCATCTCCCCATCAAGGTCCCGCGTTTCGATTCTGAAGCTGTGCCGGGCAAATTCCCAAATATCAAAGCGAATCCTGATAACCACGGAAAGCAGGGGATGTACACAGGGGAAATTTCGAGAGATGATTGTGTCAAAAGTTCCCACTATGGTGAGCTTACCGCTATTTTCCTGAGCAAAATCGCAAAAAGTAAAAAGTTCTATCTTCATGGTCGGCCCCCCTTATGCCGTTCTCCGCGCCACTTGTCTACAAGAGTTGATAGTATATCAGAATAGTAGCACCGTAGCAAACTTTATTTACCTACATACATACGGATATTGCAAGGGCGCGACAGCCTTTTCATGGGCGCCGCGCTTCGGGATAATACAGCTATGTTACATGAATCAGCTGTTGACCTTATCCGTGAGGCGTTCCACTACCAGAGCCGTTTTGAAGGTTCAACTATGGTGTTCAAAATTGATTTCCCTGTTACTGAGTTGTCGAGCTTTCCCTACCTTATGAAAGACCTCGCACTGCTTGCCAAAACTGGTTTTCGTGTGGTCATTGTTCCAGGCGCAAAGGAACGCATTGATGCAGTCCTGCATAAGTACGACATTGTTTCCCGTTATGCGGGAAACATACGGATTACAACCATGTCTGCAATCCCGTTTGTGGAGATGGCCGCCTTTGACGCGGCTACGCGTTTTATGACTGGTCTTTCAGCCGACCGTGTGGATGCTGTGATCGGGAACTTTGTCCGGGCGCGCGGCCTTGGGGTTCTTCAGGGCGTTGATATGGAAAATACAGGCATGGTGGATAAAATCTACGTCAACTCGCTTGAACGGGTCTTGAACCAGAGTATTATCCCCATACTCCCTTGCATTGGTTGGAGTCCAGTGGGTAAGCCCTACAATGTACCGAGTGATGAGATTGCCCTCGCCGTGTCCACGGCTCTGAGCGCCATAAAGCTCTTCATCGTCTCAGCCAACGCGGGTGTGCGTCCCGGCGCTTATCAGCTCCCTCCTCATATCACACTGGGGGAAAATGGTCGTATTGTGCGTCTCACACCTCAGGAAGCGGAGCGTATCATTGAGCTTAATGCGCCAAACAACAGGGATGACGATCCAGCGTTACGCGAATTGCAGCTTGCGTTTCAGACAGTGAAGGCTGGTGTTGACCGCGCCCATATCATAGACGGCAGAGAAGAAGGCGCGATTCTCCGGGAACTCTTTTCTAACCTGGGCGCGGGTACCATGATCTACGCTGATGAACACGAGGCGATTCGGGTACTCCGCCATTCTGAGATACCAGTGGTCTTGCGGCTCATGGAACCGCTGGTGCAAAAGGGGAATCTGATCCGCCGGAGCGCTGATCAGATTCAGGAAAAAAAGGCTGATTATGTGGTGTTTGAGGTTGACGGCTCAATTCACGCCTGCGGCGCGCTTCATGATTGGGGAGATGGTCAGGCTGAAATTGCCGCGCTCGCCACTGACCCCGCTTATGCGGATATGGGTCTGGGACGGCGTATAGTCAAGTTCCTCATCGACCGCGCGCGCAAGGAAGAGTTCCGCCGAGTCTTTGTGCTAACTACCCGTACCCACGACTGGTTTGAGTTTCTGGGGTTTAAGGAAGCGCCTGCGGAAAGCCTGCCTGAACGCAAGAACTACGACCGCAGTCGAAACAGCAAAGTCTTTGCGCTAACCCTGAGTCAGTATGGAAGTGGTGATGTAATTTGAGTGTCGGCGCCAACACCGTGTCTGACACCATAGGTGCAGCGTTGTCTGACGCCAACACGCAGACCTTGATTACCTCACGTCATTAAGGTTTGTTACTATCAAATCATGCTCATTAAGCAGACTCTCGCCGGTCCTTTTATATTCATCGCTTTTAGCCAGGTCGCCCTTCGCGGCATAACATACGCTCAGTTTCTGGTACACCCTGGGTAATGTTTCCAAGCAAGACGATAAGGGCTGGGCGATAATATATTCCCAATGCTCTATAGCCGCGTCATAGTCTTCCATTTCGGTTTGCGCATAAGCAAGCCAATAGTAAGACCATAAGTCTTGGGGAAAAATTGCTATAGCCTCTTTCATACGATCCGCTATCCAGGGAAACATCGCTTGAAGCATCTCTTCACTGGGGGCAAAAACAAGAGGCCCTATGCCCGACATTAACATCGTTTTACTATAGTCACGCATTTTTTGCGTATTCTGCGCGTCTTGCGCGTTTAACGTAAGCGCGATTTCATTTATAGCGCTCTTATTCAATGCGGCAAGCGCATCGCGCAGTGAGTTCTTAGTATCCTGCAGGCGAATCACCACAGGCAATGGCTTCACCGTATCCCATAGACGGTAGTCAAAACTATCGCCAAGCCACAATTTCAGATAATAGATAAGCTGTAAATATTGCCCTTGCTCTTGGAAGCGGAATGTGGCCGCATCATCCTTCCACTGATCAATACTGTTTTCAAGATCGCGCAAACTGGTATACATGGCAAAAAGAGTCTCAGAGCTTGGATGATAATTACTGCCAGTGCCATACACAGCTTCCCGATCCACTAGAACAGCATCGCATAGAGATAAAAGTTCATATATCTGATCATTATTTACAACATCATTTATACTATTTGAAAGCGCAATTCTTGGTTTGCTTCCAATATCTCTTAACTCAGGTATGTCCAAAGAAAGAGAGCGCCGCTCATCCTGAGCGCTTAGGGGAATTATACTGATAAAATCATCGCCATATTGTTCTTTCAGATACGCGCCCATGGGCGTCCACAAAAAAGACTCCCCACCATCAATTTGCCAAACAGTCGGTTTTGTCCGTCCATGCGCGCCCCCATAGAAAATCATCGCTTTCTTATGGGGCGGCAGTTTTTCCATAAACTCGGAAATATTCTTAAACGCCTGCTGATCGCGTTTATTGAAATCAATCCCTTCCTCTGGCGTTGGATTATAGCCCGCTTCAGCGGGAATCTTCCTTATTTGTTCCGCTTCAGGAACAGCGTCATTTATTTTTCGTATTGCCTGATTGACAGCTCCCGCCTCATATTTTCCACCAACATCCTCTCGCCAGGGAGGAAAGAGCATTATAGACGACGGACGCGCAGTAACATAGTTACTACTCTCTACAAAAATATACCGAAGTCCAGCGTCATAAAACGCCTGCAGGTTCTCAGCTAAAAACAACTCTTCATTTACTTCAACATGACCTTCGCCGATGAACACCAGCTTGTTCTGAGCAAGCGCGTCAAGGATATACTGCTTCGCGTCTGGAAGCTCCGGCGCTTTGTGGTACATAGGCACAGCGGACACAGAGCTTATCCAGCAGAATAGTATCGCGCGCGTGAAGACGCTAGAAATCAATCTTTTCATCTTAGTTTCTCCTTATAAGTCAAAACAGTATAGACCATTGCCCGGTTCTTGACAAGGAGAAAACCCTCTCCTTACCAAGCCTGAGTAACTCGCCTTACGCGCTGGAAAGAAAAAGTCATCGAATTACGCGAATGAACGCGAATCGCGTATATCCGCGTCCATTCGATGACCAATTCAAGCGAGAACGCGCCGCTTATCCCGCCTGAGCGGTCAGCTTGAATTTGGGGCGGTTTGTCTGTCCCTCTACCATCCCCGCGCCTTACGAGCAGCTTCAAGATTGCTTTTAGCCGCCGCAAAATTGGGGTCAAGCCGCAGCGCATCGTTGTAGTCCGCTATCGCCCAGTCGTAGTCCTTTTTCCCGTAGTGATACGCATAACCGCGATTGTGATACGCCACCGCAAAATTGGGGTCAAGCCGCAGCGCATCGTTGTAGTCCGCTATCGCCCAGTCGTAGTCCTTTTTCCCGTAGTGATACGCATAACCGCGATTGTGATACGCCACCGCAAGATTGGGGTCAAGGCGCAACGCCTCGGTGTAGTCCGCTATCGCGCGGTCGTTGTCCCCTTTGGCGTAATACGCATTGCCGCGATTGTTATACGCCACCGCATTGGGTTCAAGCCGCAGCGCCTGGGTGTAGTCCGCTATCGCGCGGTCGTAGTCCCCTTTGTTACGATACGCATCGCCGCGATTGGTATACCTTACCGCATTGGGGTCAAGCCGCAGCGCCTGGGTGTAGTCCGCTATCGCGCGGTCGTAGTCCTTTTTGTTGTAATACGCAAGGCCGCGATTGTGATACGCCACCGCAAGATTGGGGTCAAGGCGCAACGCCTCGGTGTAGTCCGCTATCGCGCGGTCGTTGTCCCCTTTGGCGTAATACGCATTGCCGCGATTGTTATACG
>JAIRMT010000072.1 GCA_031258505.1 Treponema sp. | reverse complement strand
GTTTTGAGGTGCGGAAATGGTAAAAAGGGGTATCTGGAAGCTGCGCCGGCAGTATCTCCTAAGTCCACTACAAAGTCGGCGATACGGGTCCTGCGGGAGGCATGGTTTTCTATCCTGTGGGGATGTAGACAATTTTAGCTGTCATTCATTTGCGAATGGTCGAGCGGTGTCTGACACCAACAGCGCGGATGGCCAAGTGGTGTCTGATAGCTGCGGCAGACGTACTTACGGGGTCCCCGATGTGTCCCTATACGGAAGTTCATCTGTGTATGGTACAGAAGGTTACAAGAAAGTATCTTTTGTTTTCATGACTACGGTAATATGTCTGGCCGCCTTAAAGTATCTCCAACTATTTATTGAAGGGTTTTGGAACAGACTCTATTCGCTGTATTTCAGCGATTCCTCATAATACTCAGCGTCGAGTTCCTTAAACCCGTACTGTGCCAGATAGCGGCGGAGATGGAAACAGAGGTTGCACTTCGACGGATAGCCGGCCTTGTCCGGCACAAACGGAATCGGCGTACCGCCGCGCGCCTCATTACCACGCTCCAGCGCCAGCCGCAACAGCCCAGCCACGCCGCCCCGATACAGCGCTTCAAACACCGGATACCTTCCGTCAGGAATGCCTGCAATGAGTTCCGCCAGTGGAAGCCGCAGACCCGTACACCCTGACGGGATAAAGTAAGCATGCAGGTCAACGTGAAAGTGTTCAGTGGAGAGTAAGCCCCTGCATGGCTTATCATCGACTAATTCATCATAGGGAGAAAACGCGCTATATGCGCGTTCAATGTTGACTGCCCGTCCGCCGAGGCGTATGCCATAGGCGCGAGCTGTGTCGCGGATATAGGCTGCTGAGAGCCGCGCTTCCATCTCGGCGCGACTGTGGCTCTTGTCCGCCTCAAGCCGCGAAAGGTATGGCACAAACTGTTCTTTCCATAAAAAGTAACCCATGCCAAGCTCATCGCAGAGACGCGCCAGCCCCAGAGGATTGCTGTATGCCACATACTCCGCGTGAAAGGGATCGAGTGAGATACAGAGCGTGTCCACGCCCTCGACCAGCAAACATCTGAGCCGCTCCGTTGCTTCGGGCATAGACGCCCAGAAGCCGTTGGTTTCCACATACTCAATGCGGATGCCAGCGCTGTTCAGTTCCTGTACCACCATAACAAGACCGTTGAAATCCAGAAACGGTTCCCCGCCGCCAATATGCACCGAGCGACAACGCCCTGCCCGCAAGAGCCGGCAAATGTTCCGCGCTGTCTCCCGCGTGATGTATCCCGCCTCCCGTGTAGGTGAACAGGCATATAGACAGTGCCGACACGCCGCAGTGCAACGATAGTTCACCATGACGCCCCCGTGATAGAGAGTCTGTGTTTGTATACTCATACCAAAAACGCCGTGCCTTGCTGAGTTCCAGCAGCGAGCGCCTCAAGCGCCCGTTCCCGCCCCCCGTGGGCAAGAATCATGGGGATGCCGTAAGACACAACCCGCTCCGCCGCATCCAGCTTCGTGGCAATCCCGCCTGTGCCAAAGTTATTTGTACCGCCAACGCTGATGCGCGTCTTGGTGGCCGAAATGTCGCTCACTTCCTCAAGGAGAACCGCATCAGGATGGTCCTTGGGGTTCTCACAATACAGCCCGTCAATGTCGCTGAACAGGATGAGTAAATCCGCGCTCCAGAGTATCGCTGACTGAGCCGCGAGCGTATCATTATCGCCAATCTTGATTTCCTCAACGCCCACCGTGTCGTTTTCGTTTATGATAGGCACGATACCTTCATCAGCTAAAGTAAAAAGCGTGTTACGCATGTTAAGGGTACGGATTGAGTCGCCAAAATCGTCCCGCGTCAGCAGTATCTGGCCGATATGAAGGCCGTGAGTCTGAAAAGCGCGTCGCCACGCGCCCATAAGTTCCACCTGCCCCACTGCGCAAAGCGCCTGCTTGTAGTGAATATCCTGCTTCCGCGCCCATTTACTCATTGTAGACAGCCCCGCAACCTGCGCGCCTGAAGACACAAGCACAATCTGTTTACCCGTGTTGATGAGTAACGCGGCCTGTTCAGCGAACGTGTTGAGAAAAACCTCGTTGATACTGCCGCTACTGTCCGCGAGAGTATTGGAACCGATTTTGATAACAATCTTTCGCGCCTGCGCGATGAGTGTTGCTATTGTGTTCATGCTTTACTGCCGTATATGCCCAGAGCCAGAGATACGATACTTCACTGTGGTGAGGGCTTCAAGTCCCATTGGCCCTCGCGCGTGGAACTTCTGGGTACTGATGCCGAGTTCCGCGCCAAAGCCGAACTCGCCGCCGTCAGTGAAGCGCGTTGAGGCGTTGACATACACGCAAGCCGCATCAACCCGCGCCTGAAAGTCCTTTGCCGCGCTCAGATTGCTGGTAAGAATCGACTCAGAATGACGGGTTCCATAACGATTGATGTGCGCAATAGCCTCATCAAGCGTATCCACTGTTTTTACCGCCAGTATGTAATCAAGAAATTCGGTTTGCCAATCAGTTTCTTCAGCGTCTCGCAGCACCAGCGCGGCAGGCGCAGCGCCGATAGCCGCCCTTGCCCGCTCATCACAGCGCAGCTCCACGCTTCCAGCAAACCGCGCTGCAAGAAGCGGCATAAGCGTCCCGATCGCTCCCCTATGCACAAGCACGGTTTCCACCGCGTTACACGCTCCGGGTTTTTGTATCTTAGCGTTTTCAATGATGTCAAGCGCATTCTGTATCTTCGCGCTTTCGTCCACAAAGATATGACAGTTCCCTTCTCCAGTTTCGATTACCGGCACATGCGCGTTATCCACCACCCGGCGTATGAGTTCCCGCCCGCCACGCGGCAGAACCACATCAATAAAGCCCCGCGCTCCAAGAATCGTGTCCACATCCTCATGCCTGCCGGAATCCGCCAGAGCCACTGACTCCGCTATACCGCCGCCTTGTTCCAGCCCCTGCCTGATAAGCGCCACCAGTGCGCGGTTCGATTCCAGCGCTGATGAAGACCCGCGAAGCAAAATAGGACAGCCAGCCTTGTACGCAAGGCTGAAAGCGTCCACCGTAACATTGGGACGCGACTCGTAGATGATAGCTGCAACCCCCAGCGGCACCGTTACCTGCTCAATAAACAAGCCGTTTGCCGTGGTCCAGCCAGCGCGAACCTTGCCCACCGGGTCATTGAGTCGTATTACAACAGCAAGACTGTCGATGATGCCGTCAATCCGTTTATCATTAAGGCTCAAGCGGTCAACGAGCGCCTCTTTCATGCCATTACTGACCGCTTTTGCCACATCAAGCGCGTTTGCCTTGAGTATAAGGTTGCGATTCGCGTCCAGCGCGCGCGCCACTGACTCAAGCGCCGCGTCTTTCTGCCTGCCAGTCTGCTGGGCTAAAGCGGCCTGCGCTGTCTTGAGAGAAACAAACACCGATTCTAGTGAATTCATTAACACCTCTGCACTATTCCTGACGATAAGATTAAGATATATCAACGTAACATGCTTTTAGGCGGCAGCGCCAGCCATCATAATACCTGTGGCTGCGCGCCGTATACTGCATCAAATAAGGAAGTGGCAATGAAAAACATACGTTTTCTTCTATATATAAGTATCTTCGTGGTACTCGCGTCCTGCGCAAGCAGTCGAAACGCAATCAGAGTGGAGCCTGAGCCAGTTCCCAGCGCCCCTGTAGAAGAGCCATCGCCTATTGACCTAGCCGTGCGGCGCGTCAAGCAGAACCAACCTGACATACACAAATACTTTATGCTTGACGAAACCGCCGACATCATCGTCATGGCTGACCTCACCGAGCAAGCGGAGGACTTCCATGTGGTTTATGACCTGGTGAACGCTGTTCCCGCTGCCGATGGCTCCCGTTTTACGGTCAGCTTCTCGATAAGCGGCAAGCAGAGCGGCGAGACCCGCGACGATACCCTTGAATGGCTCATTCGGGAAGACCAAGCCGGTCTGCTTCTCTCACTGGACGACGACTATAAGGACGTGTGGACCGAGTACCTTGACCTCTTTGACCAGTACGGCGCAAAGATTACATTTTTTGTGCAGGGACGCCTTGATCCCTTCTGTGCGCTTGCTCTGTCGCGTGGACACGATGTTGGCTATCACAGCATCAACCACCTCAACCTGCCAAAGGTATCGCGGGAGGTATTTTTTGAGGAAACCACCTCAGACCTCGGCACGTTCAGGGACGCGGGCATCCCGCTGAACTCCTTTGCCTACCCATACGGGCTTTCCGAGCCATGGATGCACGAGGAGCTACTTCACCATTTCAAGATACTGCGGGGTTACGGCGTTACGTTCCGCGTCTATGACGCCGCGACAATCCAGCGCGGCTACATCAGTTCCAAAGCCATTGATAACACGCTTTACAAGCAGGACGCGGCTTTCGAGGCTATCATCACCCTCATGCTCCGAACCATCAAGTTCATTGGCGGCGACATTGTGTTACCCCTCACCACGCACACCATCACCGATGAAGCGGACTGGGGCATCAAACCAGCGCGGCTTGAATACCTGCTTCGCATGGCCAATCAGCTTCAGCTCAAGTTCTACCGTTACTGCGACTTTGAGCCGCTCTAAGGGAGGCAAGTTCACCAGAACCTCCGGTGTCATCGTTCAAGACGAGCTTGAGGCGCTTATTGACACAAGCGGCATATACCGCGAGTCATTA
>JAIRMT010000035.1 GCA_031258505.1 Treponema sp. | reverse complement strand
TTTGGCGGCGGCTACTTCTCCCTGCCTCTGGGCAAGCTCAAGGTGGGAGATGACGGTTCCTTCGATGCGTCCATTCCCCTGGGCGTTGTTGGCGGGGTCAACCTGGGGTTCAAAATCGGCCCGGGCGCGCTCTTCCTTGATGCGCGCTACGCCATGGAACTGGGTAAGACGTCCATCAGCGACGGTAAGGGAAACCTTGCCATCTATTCCCGCGCCATGGCGTCATTCACCCTTGGCTATGAAATCGGGATCATCACGAGAAAATAATTTTCTATGATAAAGGAGTATTGTATGAACAAACAAAAGATGTGGCTGGCATGGACAAGGCTCTTTCTTGTCTCGCTGGCTATGGCTATGCTAACGCTCGCTTGCGAAGTGCCAACTGACGGCAAGTTCGAGAGTGTCATCCCCGGATACAGCCCTTCCACGCCTTCCGGGACAGAAGCGCCGGAAGTAACAACAATCGGTCAAACGGTCAAGCTCACATGGGCAGCGCCAGCAAAAGCCACATATCAATATATCATGAGATATGATGATACGGTAGAAGACTGGTATTCGGTCGGTATGATATTCACCGAAGGAGAGGCGTTTCCTATACTTCAGGAAACCTCTTCCTGTACGTTTTATGATTATTTCACCGAGACCGGCAAGACCTATATCTACTGCATCGAGGGTGGATATTATGACCCTGATGCAAAGGACTGGGTTGTTACTAGCTCTGAAGATAGCGTACAAGTACAGGGACTTGCATCAGATGACCGCATAGAGGGAAGCTCCGCTGTTACCTATGATCAGACAACAGGCTATTTGACGTTTGACCCTCCTCTGAAAGGTCCCAGCCCTCATGCGTCAGCAGGCGCGCCTAAAGTGTTGTTGGAATTCGACAATGGTACCAGTTCAGCCCAGAAACTTTACGATGCGCCGCTTAGTCAAATCGATCTTACAGTCGCGCCTTTTGAGTCATGGTTTAATAAGACTGTCCCAATAGATGTATCTTATTTACCGGTATATGAGGAAACGATCAGTATCCCCAACCGCTTACACGTCCTTTCTTACCCCAATTATCATTATGAATTAACCGGTGATACTGAGGAACTTACCATTCCATCGTCTTCTTCGTCCGCGCCTGCAATGCCTGAAAACGTGAATGCAGGGGCGATAGGCGATACGTGGGTAACGCTTACATGGTCGCATGTATTTGCGGCAAGCGGATACAATGTTTATCGCGCCGCTTCTCAGTACGGAACGTATGACAACATTGCGGAGCATCTGTCCGTCCGCGAATACACTGATACAAACCTGAACCCGTCAACAACCTATTGGTATAAGATAGGCGCCTATAATGACAAAGGCGAAAGCCAGTCTATAACGCCCCTTCAGGTAACGACAAGCGCAACAGGGGTAACACTGCCGTCAGCGCCGACGAGTTTCCGCATAACCGAAGAAACAGCATCCTCGATTAGCCTCGCGTGGAACAGCGTTTCCGGCGCTGCTGGTTACAAGATATACCGGGACGATACCTCAACCACAGGACTAATCGCTACGCTGTCTGCTTCCGAGACCTCCTATACGGACACCAATCTTTCGGCCAACACCCCCTATTCCTATGAGGTATGCGCGTATATTGATTCTCTTGAAGGCCCAAAAGCCTCTGTTTCGGGACGGACGACAACCGCCTCCTCTGGAGGAGAAGAAACACAACTTACCGCGCCTACAAACGTTATCGCGGAAGCGCAAACGGATGGGTCTATCAAGGTAAGCTGGAATTCCGTTTCTGGAGCAACCGGTTATTTGATCTATTTCGCAGATAGTGCAAACGGGAACTACTATGCTTATGGATACGGCTGGACTACAGATACTTGGTACATAGACTGGGATGTTGAATCTGGTCAGACTTGGTACTACAAAGTGCTTGCGTATAACAATGCAGGCAACAGCCCCTTGTCCGACTACGCCTACGCAACGGCTGGTACGAATCACATGTGATTCGGGACAAAGCACATTGTCTTTGCCTCAAATCAAATTGTATTTGGGACAAATCAAGTTGTATTTGGGGCAAATCAAGTTGTATTTGCCTCAAAGAAAGTTGTCTCTGAGGCAAAGAAAGTTGTCTTTGGGACAAAGAAAGTTGTCTCTGAGGCAAAGAAAGTTGTCTCTGAGGCAAAGAAAGTTGTCTCTGAGGCAAAGAAAGTTGTCTCTGAGGCAAAGAAAATTGTCTTTGGGACAAAGAAAGTTGTCTCTGAGGCAAAGAAAGTTGTCTTTGGGACAGGTTCCTAAAAACAAAAGGAGGAAACAAGAATGGTGGGTGCTAACCCAATAAAAATAGCGTTCCTGCTCTGCGTCCTACAGGCAGTCGCGGCACAGGCGCAAACAGCGCCGCTATGGGTAACCAATCAGGGCGCGGCTTTTCCTGACAAAGACTGGCTCTCCGTTGTTGAGACTGGAAAAGACAGGGCAAGCGCTCAGACCGCTGCCATGAATGCGCTGGCTAGAGTGTTCAAAACCGACGTCCAGAGCATGACCAGGGCGTATGAGGAGTTCGCCCAGACAGTGAGCGAATCCGGCGACAAGAAAATCGCCGCCTTTTCTGAAAGTCAGGACTTCGCCCAGGAGGTGAAGACTTCAAGTAACGTAACGGGTCTTGTCGGGGTTCAGACAGAGGTCTGGACAGCCGCCGACGGCATGGTGTACGCCAATGCGCGGATGAACCGCAAGGACTGCGCCGCCCGGTATACAGCCATGATCCGCGAAAACGAGCAGGTCATCCAGCTCCTGAAGCAAACCGCAGCGGAGAATCCCGCCACCTTTGAAGCCTTCGAGTCCCTCAGCTTTGCCGCCAATGTCGCGGCGGTAACTGACAACTTCCAGAGTCTTCTGGAAGTCCTTGATGTGTCAGCAGCCGGACGCCGGCCCGAATACGGTAACGCGGACACCGTGAGAACCCTTGCCCAGGCCGAAGCCCGATCTATCGCCATCATCATTCAGGTTGAAGGTGATGTCAGCAACCGCATGAGCAGAGCCTTTTCGTCCTTCTTTACCAAACGGGACTTCAGAGCAGCCGCATCCGGCGATAGCGCGTATGTTCTTTACGCGATTCTGGAGTTGGAGAACGCTGATGTAGGCAATCAGCGCATCAAGTATGTGCGCTACCTCCTCATGGCAACACTGGAAGACCGGAACGGCAAAGAGGTGTTTTCCTTCTCGGTCAATGACCGTCAGGGACAAGCCACAGAATCCGCTGCCCGACAGCGGGCGCTTCAGGCAGCGGAAGCGGCTATTAACAGCGGCAGCTTTGCAGCAGCATTTGACGCTTACTTAGCGTCTTTATTGTTTCAATCCACGCGCTCACATGAAACGCGACAACGCTTTATTGAATAAAGAGCCTACGCTTTTTATATATCTCCGCCAACAGGACACAGCATGCGCTATGTCTTGCAGGCGGAACAAGAGGAGGCAGATATGAAATCTGTCAAAACAATGTCGGTTGTACTGCTCACGGGAGCAGTGCTGGTTCTGGCCGCTTGCGCTACAAGCGAAGAAAAGGCGAACCGAGAACGGATTCGCTTGCAGTCTGAGGTAACTACGGTTACGGTTGAACACAAAGGCACGGGTCTTGGAATTGATCAGCTGCCTGTATGGATCACTGCGTACATGAACAGTGGTGCTTCGGGTATTGAGGCGCTTTCTGAGTACAAGGATGTGTACGCAATCGTGGCTCAGGAGTATGGTACATCGCTTCAGCCGCTGCTCACCTGGGTGAATAACTTCAACGCCCAGCAGCAGATAGGCGCGACGATCAACACGCGGATAGCCTCGCTCTTTCAGGCAAATGAGAGTATGCTCCCGAATACTGATGAGGCGGTACGAGAGTACAACAACTCGATCAACACCCTAGTATCCGCATCATACACGGGTGCGCGGAAGGACAGCGACTGGTGGATCAAGCAGCGTATTGAAGAGAAGGGCAAGGAGCCTGAGACCCGCTACACGGCAATGGTGCTTTACACAATTCCCAAAGCTACTCTCAATGCGCAGATAGCTCAACAGTTAAAGCAGTTAGCGGAAGGTAATCCTGAGCTTGATGAAGCTTTCAACGCCATTACCGCCCAGATTTTGGAGAAGGGCCTTGACTCAGACCCGAATCTGGCCGCAGACACAAACTAAGGAACGCGCAAGAGTCCGCGAATGGCGCGACGCAAGTTTGTGAACCCTGCAATTCGCGCGCTTCGCGGACTCTTCTATTATCTCACCTTACGCGCCGGAAAGAAAAAGATCATCGAATGACGCGAATGAACGCGAAATATTCGCGTATATTAGCGTCCATTTTGCCACGGCGGGCGGCGCTGCGTTTTGCGGAAATCAGCGCGCGCTTGCGGCAAGTTCCTGCAAAGCCTTTTCCCGCGCGGCTATAACACGGTCGCACCATGCGTCAAATTCAGGATCGTCTTTCTGATATTCAGGATGCGCCAGAATATGATCAAGCGTCCGCCGGATCCCCTGATCAAAGCGCACGTGAGCGGTAAACTCAGGTACAAGACGCTTGAGTTTACTGTTATCGAACACAACGGAATTGGCCTTGTCGCCGATGAGACCGCCAAAGAAGTTATACGCGCCGCAACTGCTTAAAAACTCGCTGGATATATGTACAGCCTTGAGTTCCACGCCCAGAGCTTGGGCAATGCTGGTGTAGACTTGATTCCATGTGAGGGTTTCGTCCGACGTGATCTGCACAGCCTCACCTATGGCGTGGATATTGCCCATAAGCCCGACAAAAGCGCGGGCAAAGTCACTGTTATGGGTCATGGTCCAGAGGCTCGTTCCGTCGCCGTGAATGATAACCGGCTTTCCTTCAATCATACGTTTCACCACTTGCCAACTCCCGTTCTTACCATGAACGCCAAGCGGTACATTCCGTTCATCGTAGGTGTGGCTGGGTCTGATTATCGTAATGGGGAAGCCGTGTTCCCGGTATGTCCGCATCAAAACATCCTCACAAGCGATCTTATTCCGCGAGTATTCCCAGTAAGGATTGGCAAGCGGCGTAGCCTCGTTTACGCGATAGTTGGCAAGCGGCTTCTGGTAGGCTGATGCGGAACTCAGCCACAGGTACTGACGAGTTCTGCCATTAAAGAGCCTAAAATCGCGTTCAACTTGGTTTGGCGTAAAACCGATGAAGTCAGCCACTACGTCAAAGCTCAGACCCTTGAGTTTTGCCTCAAGATCAGTATCAGTGTTAATGTCGCAGGGGATTTGCGTAAGTTTGCCGGAGAAGATAGCATTGCGGGAGCCGCGGTTGAGCAGGTAGAGTTCCCAGCCCTGTTCCAGAATCGTCCGTGAGATAGCGGTACTGATGGTTCCAGTACCTCCGATGAATAATGCTTTCATAAGTCCTCCAGTGTTCGCGCGCCGAATATATCACGCGCGAGGTTTTCATCATCATATCAGAAAACAGCGCGTTAGGGTAGAGCATAGCCAGTTGTCAAACAGAGCAATACAGCCTATTTTAATAGAGAATTCCGGCCCCAAGAGGCAGAGTATTAAACCTCATCGTGAAAAAGAGCGTTTGATCTTGCTTCGTGTGAGCGCGTGGATAGAAATAAACAGATAAATGGAGGTACTTGTGAAATTTACAAATGGTTATTGGCTTATCAGGGACGGGATTGAACCGCATTTTGCCGCACAGGGTTATGAGGCCGAGCAAGAGGGCGACGAACTTGTCGTTTATGCGCCGGATCATCCGCTGCGAACCCGGGGCGACACCCTGGGCGGAGTGGTTCTGACTATTCGCTACGCGAGTCCGGCGCAAAACGTTATCAGGGTGCGGGTATCACACTTTGAAGGGGCAATCAACCGGGGGCCGCATTTTGAATTAACGCCGGACCCTACATTCAAGCCAGAGATCAGGGTTACGGATAACGAAGCTGCGCTCAAAGCCGGCGACCTCACGGTTCACGCGGGGCTTGGGGCGGCCTGGAATACCAGGTTTTGCGCCAATGGCAAGGTAATCACGAAGAACGAATCGCACTCGACCGGCTATATGCTGGATCGCGCAAAGGGTCCGTTCATCAAGGACGAGCTTTCTCTGGGCGTGGGCGAATTGGTGTATGGCATGGGAGAGCGTTTCGGGCCGTTTATCAAGAACGGGCAGAGCGTTGAGATATGGAACGCTGACGGAGGAACCGCCAGCGAGCAGGCTTATAAAAACATCCCGTTCTACCTCACGAACAAGGGCTATGGCGTGTTTGTAAACAACACGGGCAGGGTTTCTTTTGAAGTAGCAAGTGAAAAAACTTCCCGCGTACAGTTCAGCGTTCCGGGCGAAAGCCTTGAATACTTTGTTATTTACGGGCCCTCGCCTAAGCAGATCCTTGAGCGCTACACCGCGCTGACCGGTCGCCCGGCTTTGGTTCCCGCGTGGACTTTTGGCTTGTGGCTCTCAACCTCGTTCACCACAAATTACGACGAACAGACAGTGATGAGCTTCATTAACGGCATGAGTGAGCGCGGCATTGCCCTAAGCGTGTTCCACTTTGACTGCTTCTGGATGAAAGGCGCTCACTGGTGCGATTTTGTCTGGGATGATAAAACCTTCCCTGACCCAAAGGGTTTGCTTGCGCGGATCAAGGCAAAGGGACTCAAGGTCTGCGTGTGGATCAACCCCTACATTGCCCAGCGTTCTCGTTTGTTTGAAGAGGGACAGCGGAAAGGCTATTTCATTAAGAAGAAGGATGGTTCGGTGTTTCAAACTGATCTCTGGCAGTCAGGCATGGCTATTGTTGACTTCACCAACCCTGAAGCCGCGCGCTGGTATCAGGGCTTGCTTGCCCAGCTTGTTGACATGGGCGTTGACAGCTTCAAAACCGACTTTGGCGAGCGCGTGCCGGCAGACAGCGTGTTCCGTGACGGCAATGACGCGGTGTATTTCAACAACGGCGATCCAGCCCTGTACCACAACTTCTACACCTACCTCTACAACAAGGCGGTGTTTGAGCTTCTGGAAGCAAAGAAGGGTAAAGGCGAGGCGTGCGTGTTTGCCCGTTCCGCCACGAGCGGCGGTCAGAAGTTTCCGGTTCATTGGGGCGGCGACTGCGAATCGACCTTTGAGGGAATGGCTGAAACGCTTCGCGGGGGTCTTTCGCTATCGCTGTCCGGCTTTGGGTTCTGGAGCCATGACATTGGCGGCTTTGAGGGTATGCCCAACGCGGCGCTGTTCAAGCGCTGGCTTGCCTTTGGCCTCTTGTCCTCCCACTCGCGCTTGCACGGCAGCAGCTCCTACCGTGTGCCGTGGAACGTAGACGACGAGGCAGTGGAAGTCTGTCGTTTCTTCACCAAGCTCAAGGCGTCCATACTGCCCTACCTGCTTGAAGGGGCAAAGGAGGCTCACGAGAAAGGCGTACCGCTCATGCGGGCTATGTTCCTTGAGTTCCCCGCTGATCCGGTCTGCGCCTACCTTGACCGCCAGTACATGCTCGGTCCCTCAATTCTGGTTGCGCCGATCTTCAGTCCTGATGGCGAGGTTACTTACTATCTGCCCGCCGGAACCTGGACTAGTCTTATAAACGGTGAACAAAGAGAAGGCGGGCGCTGGTTCACGGAGACACATGGCTATCTCAGCCTTCCGTTGTTCAGGATGCTTCAAAATAAAGAATCCTCGCCATGAATGGCGCGCCATTCATGGCGGGGTTGAAGCTTTCTCCTTGAAAGCGTATCGTATGCGGGGGAACAAATCCCCCGCGCCCCAGTTTTACGCCCCAAGCGGCGGGGTATTAAACCCACGGTAAGGGCGCTGTCGCGCTTCATGTGAGCGCGTGGATTGAAACAAAATAAAGAAACCAGTTCCCCTTAACATGAAACAAAAAAAGTGTGGGAGCTTACCATAGGCAAACTCCCACACTCGAAATCAGCATGAATGTTGATTTTTAGGGAATAATCGCGGACAGAATCGGTCCAAAGGGTCCTGCTTCCCCTTTGGAGTTCTCGTAGCACAAACAGAAGTAGATTCTGTTACCGCTTTCGCCGTCAAAATTGAAGAGTTCTCTTTTTCGACGGGTAAACAGCGATTCAGGCAGGTCTTTGCCGGTTTTTGGTGTCCCCACTACCCGGAATGGGTGGTTCTCTGAGGGTTCCCCAGAGAGACCGAAGTAGATTCTAACACCATAATCACTTCGGTCATCCGGGGTGATACCGCCAGAGACCGGGCGGATTTTCCGCAGTTCCACCAGGTGGATGCCTGGGAAGGAGAGGTCAGCCTCGGGCTGGGCTTCCGGCACAGGGATTGGGCTTGCCGAATCAGATGGCTTGAAACCAAGGGCCACGAGGTCTATCTCGGTAAGAGGCGGAACAAGGAAGTAATGGCTTTTGAAGAAGCGCATTTTTTCGGTAAGGGCTGAGAAAGCCGCCTTACATTCCGCGTTGATGACCGGGGTTCGCTCGGTGGACTGGGCCTTCTGAAGGATAGTATCCGCAGTGTTTTCCAGAGTCTGGAGTTCCGTGAACTGTTCAGCCGGGATGTTCCAGGGGTTTGCCGGGCTTTGGCTCTGAATCACCGTGATCCAGTTCCGGGCTTTGGCAAGCTGACCTGTACGGGTACCGGGTAACCAATCACTCATAATTAAGCTCCTTTGCCGCTTTTAGCGGCGATTTTAATAAAACACAGCGCAACGCGCCGCAATTTCTGCTGTTTCATTTGCCTCGGCTTTTGGTTCATTCGCCGAAGCGAATACTCCATTCGCCGAAGCGAATGAACCATTCGCCGAAGCGAATACTCCATTCGCCGAAGCGAATACTCCATTCGCCGAAGCGAATGAACCATTCGCCGAAGCGAATACTCCATCCGCCGAAGCGAATGAACCATTCGCCGAAGCGAATACTCTATTCGCCGAAGCGAATGAACCATTCGCCGAAGCGAATGAACCATTCGCCGAAGCGAATGAACCATCCGCCGCGACTTCTACTTCATCCGCCGCGACTTCTTGTACCATTTCTGGCATATATGCCAGAAATGGTCAAGCGCTATTTTAACAGCGCCTGTCGTCGTTTACTGCTGGTAATACTGGATCGCGTAGGTGCCGGCGTCCATGCCTTGAATGCCGACATACACGGTTTCCCCTGCGCTTAGGCTGACGGGC
>JAIRMT010000161.1 GCA_031258505.1 Treponema sp. | reverse complement strand
CTGATCAAGAATGAGGTATTCTTGATCAGAAACGCCGTATTTTTAGGCGGAAATGGGGTGTCTTTGGGCAGGCATGGCGTTCCGCGGGGTCAGGGCGAGGGTATAGGGCGCAAGCGCCGCCTTCACCGCCTCAATCGGCCGTACACCTGCGTCAGGACGGCTTCCGGGATGGCATCTTTGGCTTGTCATTTTTCATAGAACAACTCCTTTCTACGCCGCATGAGCGGCGGGTTTAATGGTTCAATTATCATTGACAAGGAAGGTAAACAAATTATTTCTCTTAAACCTGGAACCCACACTATAGCCGTAAAAGTTGTAGATAATAACGGGTTGGAAAATATGGAAATAATACCATTGAAAATAAATGGCGCGGTGGAAAAGATTCTATGACAGGAGCGCCTGTGCCAGAAACCGTAGTCCCGTATCTGAGGCAAACACTGCGCAAAGCGATATGGATAGGATTGATGAAATTATATATTCTGCTGGCTGACCAAGCGTAGCGGGGCAAGGGAAATATCAGCGATGTGATTGAGGTCTAAAAATAGGCTTACATGACTAAACTTCGTAACGCTGGTTAGGAATACGAATTGCAGATGTTCACCAGAGGATTTTAACACGCTATAAAAACCTTTGAGGGCGCTTCGCATGGTTTGTCGTATTCATCAATGATGACCGCAACTTTTTCACCGGCCTTTTCCCGCAGATTGTTTGTCAGGCGCGTGAATCGCGCGCTAGGCGTTTCACCTTCAAGCGCAACGCCATATTTTTCGTATAGGTACATTGTCGTGTTGAGCAAGGTAGAGTAGAGCAGAAACTTGCCAAAACAACAGGGGCGGGAAAGAAAGAAGGTTTTCCCTGAACCATTTAGCAATTCGTAAATGATGGCGATCTTGTCTACATAGATATAGCGGTCTTCACGTATACTGATAAAGTCTTGTATGCCAATGGGCAGTCTTCTTTTCATGTTATGAGTAAAACACAAACCAAGCGTTACAAAATTCTATCAGGCGAACATAGAGAAGTTCTTCCATACACCTGCCATCCGGCGTTGGCTTTTCACATGAGGCTATACAGACAGAACCTTGGGCTATCTCAAAGCAAGCTGGCTGACCGCGTGGATAGCGCCGCTAACTATTGGTATGATCGAAACGCATGGCGGCTGAACTGTTTACTCCTACAACTGTTCCGGCTGCCTGTAAACCCGCCTGTTGGGACCCTGCTGATGATAGCGCTTCGCGCGTGGATGATCATAGAAAGCAGCGTTGGGCGTTGATTCTTAGTAAAAAGTCTAACATTAACAAAGAGATTCGTGGTATAGTAAAAAAAATACGCGCGCGTTCTTTGTGAGCGCGTGGGAAGCAACTAAGTAAGCAAACAGACATAGGAGGGCTTATGAACAATGCGGACATTGGACTTATTGGGCTTGCGGTCATGGGGGAGAATCTGGTTCTCAACATGGAAAGCAAGGGTTTTACGGTGGCGGTGTACAATCGTACAGTCGCTAAGGTTGACGCCTTCACAGAGGGGCGTGGCGCGGGTAAGCATATCGTGGGTTGTCATGACCTGGCGGCGCTTGCAGCCGCGCTTAAACGTCCCCGCAAGGTGATGATCATGGTGAAGGCTGGGCAGGCGGTGGATGATACGATTGAGCAACTGCTGCCGGTGCTTGAAGCTGGCGACATCATCATCGACGGCGGTAACTCTAACTATCAGGACACGATACGGCGCACTGCTTATGTTGAGTCAAAGGGTCTGCTCTACATCGGGACCGGCGTGTCGGGCGGCGAGGAAGGGGCGCTCACTGGCCCGTCGATCATGCCGGGCGGGTCGCCGGCAGCGTGGCCAACGGTGAAGCCGGTACTGCAGGCTATCGCGGCTAAAGTCGAGGGCGGCGCAGCGTGTTGCGACTGGGTTGGCGAGAACGGCGCTGGCCATTTCGTCAAAATGGTACATAACGGCATTGAATACGGCGATATGGAACTCATCTGCGAGAGCTATGACCTCTTGAAGAATGTACTGGGGCTTAACAGCGCGGAGCTGGGCGACGTTTTCGATGGCTGGAACAAGGGCAATCTTAACAGCTACCTCATTGAGATCACGCGGGACATACTGCGCTATAAGGACACTGATGGTTCGGCGCTGGTGGAACACATCCTGGACACCGCCGGTCAGAAAGGTACGGGCAAGTGGACCGGCATTGCTGCGCTTGACGCGGGTGTGCCGCTGACGCTGATCGCCGAGGCGGTGTTCAGCCGCTGTCTGTCGGCGGCTAAAGAGGAACGGGTCAAGGCTGCGAAGGTCTTTTCCAAACCAGCGATTACCAAGCCCGCCGACGCTTCAGGCTTTATCAATGACCTTGAGAAGGCGCTCTACGCGGCAAAGGTCGTGTCTTATGCCCAGGGTTATTTGCTCATGCGCGAGGCTGCTAAAGAACACCAGTGGAACCTCAACTACGGCGGCATCGCGCTGATGTGGCGCGGCGGCTGCATCATCCGCTCGGTGTTTCTGGGTAAGATAAAGGAAGCCTTTGACAAAAACAGCGACCTTGAGAACCTGCTGCTCGACCCGTTCTTCACGGGCATCATTGAGGATGCGCAGGCGTCGTGGCGGCGCGTCGTGGCAGCAGCAGTAACTAACGGCATTCCGGTTCCGGCGTTCTCTAGCGCACTGAGCTACTTTGACGGTTATCGCAGCGAGCGTCTGCCGGCGAACCTGCTTCAGGCGCAGCGCGACTACTTTGGCGCGCATACCTACGAGCGCACGGATAAGCCGCGCGGTGAGTTCTTTCACACTAACTGGACTGGCCACGGCGGTAGTACCAGCGCGTCAACGTATACGGTATAACAAAGAAACCACAGAACTACGAGCTTTTGTAGCGTGGTTAGTGTTTAGTATTAGGAGGTTTTCATGTCATCATTAACAATCCCGTCTGCGTCGAACACGGCGCATGACTTACTGGCTCTGGGGGCGCTGGTTACGCGGCTTGATCCCGGAATTATTCCTTTCGCCGAAGCGAGCGAATACGCTATGCACGTTTCCGGCGGTGAGTACAATGTGGCGGCCAACCTGTCAACCTGCTTTGGCCTGCGCACTGCTGTTGCCAGCGCCATAGTGGACAATCCGATTGGCAAGCACATTGAGATCGCGGTCCGCAAGGCTGGCGTTACGCCTTATTATCAGCGCTTTGCCTTTGACGGAGTGCGCGGTCCCAACATGGCTATCGTGTGGAGCGACCGTGGACAGGGAGTGCGAGCGCCGGTGGTGTTCTACAACCGCTCCAACGAGGCTGCCGGCAGGCTCAAGCCGGGTAGTTTCGACTGGAAAGCGATTTTTGGTAAGGGTATACGCTGGTTCCATTCAGGCGGCATCTTTTCTGCTCTATCCCCGACAACATCGGAACTGGTGATCGAGGCGATGGAGGCGGCGAGGGCCGCTGGCGCAGTGGTCTCGTTTGACCTGAACTATCGCGCCAAGCTCTGGGCAGTCGCGGCGGCTGAACAGGGACTCAGCGCGGAACAGGCAAGCGAAGGCGCGGCGCGAACCCTCCGCACAATCGTCAAGCATGTGGATGTGCTGGTTGGTAACGAGGAAGACTTGCAGAAAGGGCTGGGACTGAAGGGACCAGAAGTTGAATCAAAGGGCAAGCTCGATTCATCGACCTTCTTTGGCATGATGGAAAGTGTTATCAAAGACTTCCCCAACATCAAAGCTGTGGCTACAACCCTGCGCGAAGTTCATTCCACCAACCGCCATTCATGGAGCGCAGTGCTTTGGCTTGACGGCAAGAGCTACACAGTCCCAACCTGCGAGCTTGACGTACACGACCGTATTGGCGGCGGCGACGGCTTTGCCGCTGGCTTGTTCTACGGGCTTCTCTCCGGTAAATCGCCGGAAGAGGCCCTGCGGCTTGGCTGGGCGCATGGCGCTCTGCTCACCACCACCCCAGGCGACATCTCGATGGTGTCGCTGGATCAGGTGGAGGCATTTGCCAAAGGCGGATCGGCGAGGGTACAGCGCTAACATAAGCACAGAGGCGTGAAGCGTACAGAGTAAGAGCTTCTGAAACTACTCTGTGCCTTTGCGCCTCTGTTTATGAGCAAATGCCGGCGGCCTGAGTTTAATCTTTAGGGACTTTCCTTTAAGCATCCATTGTGTTACACTTTAAGAATATCCATTGTAATCAAGGAGATACTGTGGCGAAAGAAGAAGCAATTGAAGTAGAGGGTATAGTGCGCGAGGCGCTTCCCAATACTATGTTCCGTGTGGAACTCGATAACCAGAATGGGCATCTCATACTTGCCCACCTTTCCGGAAAGATGCGTAAGCATTACATCCGTATTGTACCGGGAGACCGTGTACGTATCGCGCTTTCCCCCTACGATTTAAGCAGGGGTCGTATCATCTACCGTGAGCGTTAGTGCGGCTGTCCAAGACGAGGTTCTGTTTCATTTCTTTACTATAACTAGCAAGTCCTTCCCCTTTTTAGAATCACCCACGTTGCCCCACTGCCGCCTGACGCGGCGTTACCATGTCCGCTTTCTCCGGCAAAGGGACAACATTCTATAAAACGTCTGGCGAGCTGTTTTAACACTGCGTTCCCATCGGAATGGTTACCTTTGCCGTGGATAATGCACAGCTTCTCAAAACCCTGCTGTCTGCTGTTTTCAAAGAAGCTGTCAAGCGCGTTCCACGCTTCTGACTGGGTAAGTCCGTGCAGGTCGATCATCGCGTCCGGTTCTTTCTGGAGCAAACGGCGACGGCGCTTTCCGGCGTCTGACCCTGTTTCATGCATGGCTGTGGCTTCGGCATCCGCATCCTTATCGTATACCCCGTAAATACGCAACCACGCGGTGATCGGGTCTCCTTTCTTTAAGCGGGGTTCATCTGGTTTAGGCGCGGTCTGTCCGGCGCTGGTTCGGGATGCGGCGGCTTTGGCGTCTGACCCTGTTTCATGCCTGGTCGGGGCTTCGGCATCTTTATCGTATACCCCGTGAATACGCAAGCTCGCGGAAAGCGGGTCTCCTTTCTTTAAGTGAGGTTCATCTGGCTTAGGCGCGGTCTGTCCGGCACTACTTCGGGACACGACAGCTCTAGCTTTTTCAGCCTGCTTCTTGTTGGCTTCAGCATTGCTTCGGGATGCGGCGGCTCTCTTTTTTTCAGCCTGCTTCTTGAGTTGTTTCTTGCTCCCTTGCGGTTTAGCAGTCAGCCGCTCCCATTCGTCCAGAATATCGCCAAAGTCCATCGTTGCTCCTCTTTTGTGCCTGAGCTTTGCTCAGTATTTCAGTACCCTTCTTTAGGTATAACGAAGAGGACATAGGGAAGTTACGCGGACTCTCAAAGTCTTCGCGTATGGTGCGCCGTGTAGCGCGTTTTGCTGTTCCGCCCCTGTTCCAGCGCCGATAAAGATAATTATGAAGGTACGGCTTTTTGTGTTTATGTTATTATGTTTCGCGGTAAGACTCGTGGCTCAACAAACTGATTTAGATGCGGCTGCAGGGGAAGCGCTGTCTTCTTCCATGATACTCATCCGACCATTACTGACGGACGAAGCACCGGCTCCACCTGCTTTTACCGGAAGCGCCGAGCCGGAACAGTCAGTCGCCCCGCCGTATCAGGCGCCTCCATCTGTCAGCCCGCCGGTATCTGTACCGCCAGTTCCCGCAATCATGCCGATTACCGCCACGCCACAAAGCGACGCTGCCCCAAGAACAGTTCGGACGTTTGTGGGACAGCTTGTTGAGATACCGTTTCAAGGAAATGGCTGGGTGTATCTGGGAGAAGCCGAGTCGCGCAAAGGCATCAGTTATGATTCAAGGCGTGTTGAAACAGATGGTCAGCGGATGGTGTTTCGGGCTGAAAGCGCTGGAACGTATACCCTGCAATTCTATAAACAGGATTTTATACAGGACCGGATCATCAATGAGCAGGTGCGCCTAATCGTAAACGAAGCCTCCGAGCGTTCATCCGCCTCATGGACAAGCCAGGACTTGAACCTGTCCTCCACCGCCGCTGTGGAGACAGCCGAAGCCACACCGCCGCCGGGAACTCCACCCGTATCTAGTGAAGCAGCTCCTATCCTGCCAACGCTTGCAGTAACAGCTCTACCTGAATCGGTCGATTACCTGCAAAAAGCGCGGGAAGCATATACGGCAGGCAAGTTCAGCGATGCCCTTGCCGCTCTTGACACGTTTCGGCAACGCTATCCGCCAGGCAGCGATGAGGCGTGGCTACTTTACGGCCAGACTCTTGAGGCCGCCAGCGATGTTCGTGATATACGTTCCTCGCTGGATTACTACCGACGTTTGCTCCGTGAATACCCGCAAAGCCCGCTCTGCGCCGATGCCCGTAAACGAATCGCCTACATTGAGCGTTATTTTTTTATCATTCCTTAAAAAAGGACTCTGCGACTTTAACTGTGGTAACCACGAAGGCGAAGGAGGAAGCGTTTACTATAGCGCCCGTCTGTTTAGCTTGGGCGCGGTACTATAGCTGACGCGGATTCCTGAGTCTGGTTTGAGAAACGAGATTGCGTGGGCGTGGAGACAAAGCGTTCCATTTGTGTCTGCGCCGCCATAGAGCGCGTCATTCAGGATAGGATAGCCGAGCCATGCGAGATGACAGCGTATCTGATGACGAAAACCGCGCCGAAGCCGCAGTGTGAACTGGACGTAATCCCCAAAATCGCGTGTTTCGGCGATTTCGGTCTGATATGGCTTCCCCTGATCCAGCGCCAGTTCCTTAACGTGTTTTCCCGTCATTCTGGTCAACGGAAAAACCACGGGGCGCACTGCTTTTCGTCCCGGGCCAAAAGGTCGAAACCCGCTTTCAATGACACAAGACGCGCCGTACACTGAGGGCGGCTGAGGAAAGCCGGGAAGCTGAGCGCGTGGCGCGCTTAACGCGGTATAGTCCTTGATGAACAGTCCGGCTTCCTGCTGGGCAGAGAGCGCGTCCAGCGCCTCCTGAGTTCGGGCTACTAGAATCAGTCCCTGTACTTCATAGTCAAGCCGGTGAAGAACGCCGCCCTCCCACGGATGTTTCCCATGTACACGCCGCAGCTCCGTGAATTGAGCGGCGCACCAGTCAAGCAGGCTTGAATGTGGCTCAAGCCTGCTTGAAGTTGGCGCACTATTTGCCGGACACGCGCTGACCTTTGTTTGAGCCTGCCCAACGCGATGGAGCGGGACAGAGTGAAGGCGCGGAGGCTTGAATACCACGAGATATGAAGCGTCAGCCGCAAGTACATACGGCTCAATATTCTGCTTAAGTACGGACATTGCTTGTTCTGGTTTCCCCGAAGATAAGCGCAAGTTCCAGAATTCCCCTCCTCTGAGAGAGCCTATCCTCATTGGGTATAAATGGCAAGTTTGACTCCAACTGGCGCAATTCCCCTTGGGCCTATTCAGAACAAGGAAGTTTGAGTTCAGAACCAGCAATTCAAAGTATCGAAATTTCATGCTAAACTGAGGCATGGGACAGGGAATCTTTAAGAAACTCATAGAGACGTTTGCCGGGTGTGCGAACAAATGCCTGATTCTAGGCGACCCGGACACAATGAACGCTGCAACATCGCCGCTTTCGTGAAAAGCGCCTTCGTCGTATTTTTCTTTCAGCGCCAGTCGATGCTGGATTACCAGCGCCGGATGAAGGAACAACCTAGAAACCGTGTTTGGGGTCAAGCGCTGAAGGTACGGGTAGGTCAGGCGCTGAAGTAGGGGTAGGTCAGATGCTGGAAGGTACAGGTAGGTCAGGTGCTGGCGTAAAGGAGGTTTGATGCTGGTGTAAAGGAGGTTAGGTGCTGGTGTAAAGGAGGTTTGATGCTGGCGTAAGGTAGGTTAGACGCTGGCGTAGGGGTAGGTAAAGCGCTGGAAGGTACGGGTAGGTCAGGCGCTGGCGTAGGGGTAGGTCAGATGCTGGAAGGTACAGGTAGGTCAGGCGCTGAAGTAGGGTAGGTCAGACGCTGGCGTAGGGGTAGGTAAAGCGCTGAAGTACACCTTTTGCCGGTTCCTCCATGAAAACTGGGAGGCTTTTATCCTTTCTGTCTGGGGAGATGAGCCTGACGGGTGATACTTTGAATTGCTGTGGTGTCAGAGACCGAATGGACAGGAGCGTTTGTGGGTTGGCTGGTGTCAGAGACCGAATGGATAGGAGCGTTTGTGGTTGGCTGGTGTCAGAGACCGAATGGACAGGGGCGTTTGTGTGTTGGCTGGTGTCTGACACCATGTCATGAATGTCTGGATCACAACAGCTTGACTTTTGCCTAGACGTTGAATGGGATGATGACAAACCGGTTATATCCATGCTGTTGTGTCCTTGTACACCATGTCATGCGGAGAGCGGCTGTTTTCATTCTTCCCAGGGATACTCAAACGAATAGCCTCCGGAACCCAGTACCGCGACAGCGCCTCCCTTGGACGGGGCGAAGTCCACGCCGCCGATATTTCCCGGCCTTGCACGAGGCAGGGTGAGTTCCGCTTCAGTGTTGGGCGGCACAGTAAGCGTCAGGCTGAAGCCGCCATTCCGAAGCTCCCAACGCAGAGCGATGAAGCCATAGACCGATTCATACTTCGTTTCCGCCCAGGTGATGCCACCGCCGGGGCAGGGCCGGAGTATGCTGCGGGCAAAGGCTGGGTGTTCCTTGTCCGTGTCCAGACCACCGATGGTACTGAATACCCAGTCGCTCACCGCGCCGTAGGCGTAGTGGTTGAAGGAATTCATCTCCGGACTCCACATAGTCCCGTCCGGTTTTATTCCGTCCCAGTGTTCCCAAATCGTGGTTGCCCCTTTGGTAACCTGGTAAAGCCATGATGGGAAATCTTCTTTGAGCAGAAGCTCGTATGCCAGCTCCAAATGGTCGTTATCCGCCAAGACCTGGCATACAAAGGAAGTCCCCACAAAACCAGTGCTCAGATGATTGTTCTGTTCCTTGATAAGGGCAACTAAGGTATCCACAGTACGCTGCTTGTAAGAAGCTGGGGTTAGGTCGAAGACCAGGGAAAGAACGTGGGCGGTCTGGGTACGGGCGGCGAGTCGGCCTGAAGGGGTAAAGAATTCCTTCCGGTAGGCTTCCCCGATATCCTCCCGCAGTTTTTTGTACCGCGCCGTATCTTCGGTCTTGCCCAGCACGCTTGCGGATTTGGCAAGCAGGGATGTTGAATAGGCGTAAAAGGCTGTAGCGGTAAGATCGTTGGGGGTTGCGCCGAAGCAACTGCCCTCTTTGGCGTCCAGGGCGACCCAGTCGCCAAAATGAAAGCCCGTGTTAAACAAAAGCCCATCCTGAGCAACGCTGTGGATATATTCAACCCATTTTTTCATGGAGGGATACTGTTCTTCCAGAAGCTCCCGGTCGCCAAAATAGGTGTAGATGGTCCACGGGATGATCACCGCCGCGTCTGCCCAGGCGCAAGAGCCAGCCGCATCGCTTATCTTGTCCCCCGCAACGCTTGTGCTAAGGACATCGGGTACCACATGAGGAACCCTGCCGTCGGGGAACTGGCTTGCCCCAAGGTCCCGGAGCCATTTTTTGAAGAACGGGGCGGTTTCCATAAGATAAGCGGCGGTACGGCAGAATATCTCCGCGTCCCCGGTCCAGCCAAGCCGCTCGTCTCGCTGAGGGCAATCAGTGGGAATGTCCACAAAGTTGTCCTTCATGCTCCAGCGGACATTGCTGATAAACTGGTTGAGCTTCGGATAGGAACAGGAAAACTCACCGGCAGGGCGCATATCCGAATAGATGGCAAGCGCCTCAAAGTTATCCATATCAAGCGCGCCGGGATATTCGTCAATGGCAATGTATCTGAATCCCTGAAAGGTAAAGAAAGGAGCGTAGGTTTCAGGGGCGCCGCCTTTGAGAATGTATTCAATGGTCTGTTTGGCGCTCCGCAGGTTTTCAGTATAAAAATTCCCCGCCGCGTCCAGGGTTTCGGCGTGGCGGAGCTTCACCCGGTCTCCGGCCTTGCCCTGAACCTTGAAGCGCACCCAGCCGGATATGTTCTGGCCAAAGTCGATCACCCGCTCGCCCTGCGGGGTAGTAAAAAGGCTGAGAGGTTTAAGATGCTCCTGCTCCTTCACCGGTGGGCCGTCTTGGGGACGCAATATCCCCGTATCCCGGCTTTCGATGAAAACGGGCTTCCAGCCAGCGCGGCTAAACCCGGTTTTGTCCCAGCCCTCCTGTTCAAGCCGGGCATCGTAGGTTTCACCGTGGTATATCTCCGAGTACAGCACCGGCCCCGGCGCACCCTGCCAGCTTGAATCAGTGGGGATAAGCTCCACCCTGCCGTCATCATACTCAAGGCGGAGCTGGGCGATCACAGCGGTACGTTTCCCAAAGACATTCCGCTTACCAACCCAGCCGGCAAGGTCTCCTTTATACCAGCCTGGGCCTACGGTCAACCCTAGCACATTGGTTCCAGAGGCCACCGAGTCTGTTACATCGTAGGTTTGAAAAAGAAGCCGCTCCCCGTATTCGGTCCAGCCGGGACACAGCGCCCATTCCCCAGCCCGCCGGCTATTCACCACAGCCCGGTATAAGCCCTTGGCGCTGGCGTAAAGCCGAGCGGACTTGAGCGGGCCGGATACAGCAAACTCCTTCCGCAGCAGGGTTCCCGCAGAACTTGCGCCAGCGTCTTCATCCTCGGCGCTGATAAAAACCGCCGGCCATTCACCGCCTCCCAGCAGAGTGGTCTCAAAAAAGGCTTCAGACCAGGGGCTTTCCGCGCCCTGCTTGTCCCAGACCTTGACCCGCCAAAAATACCGCTTCGACGATTCCAAAAGCGGCGGCGGCGTACCGCCATAGCGTACCAGGTGGGATTCTTGGGATAGAATCTTCCCGCTTTGCCAGACTAGAGCGCTAAAGTCCTTGTCCAAAGCAAGTTCAATGGCGTAGGCCCCCTGTTTAACGCCTCGACCATCGGACTCCAGTTTCCAGCTAAATCGGGGCGTCCCAGTCCCGACATCAATCGGATTAGTCCGGTATTCCACCCGTATATCCTTCAAAGCTATCATAAGAGTTCCTCCATAATAGATAGACAGGCAAGATAAAAAATCCTACAGATTGTTGCGCCTTATTTCCCATGCCTAAATGTAGGGGCTTCACGGCGCTCTCGATAAACTTAAGCGCTGCCCGCCTCCTTGCTATTATCCGCATTTTCCTCTACCCTGTCAAAGGAGGTTCTTTTTGGAACAGCAGACAGCCCCTTCATTTTCCCATATCCCCTGGCACCCCGCCTTTGTCCAGGCTCTCAAACTGGAACTGGAACAGTACAAAGACGCCCTCGAGTTCATCAGCGAATACCAGCTTAACGCCGAGCCTCTGGAAATCGACTTGGTCATTGTCAAAAAAGCCCCGGAACTAGTTATCAAAAAGAATATTGCCCAGATTTTCAAGCGGATCAATATCCTAGAATACAAAAGCCCGGAAGATTATTTTTCGGTCTATGACTTCTACAAGGTACTCAGCTATGCATACCTGTACGCCGCGCTTAACAAGACTGATATAAGGGATATGACTATCAGCATTATAGAGACCCGCCATCCCCGGGATTTGTTTGCGTATTTAGGGGAGGAGAAAAACTGCTCTGTAACCGAGACATCTCCGGGTATTTATGTTGTATCCGGGTATCATGTGGCCATTCAGGTGATAGAGAGCAAAAAACTGTCGTTTGAGGAGAACCTGTGGCTCAAAGGGTTGAGCGACGACTTGAACGCGGAGGCTGCGGGTGCTATACTAGAAGAGAGTCGCAAGAGGGAGCGGGAACCTGACCTTGGGGCGTATATATACGCGATATTAAGCGCGAACAAGAAGACCATACGGGAGGTATTAAACATGGCAGAGGGAACATTACCTTTTGATGAACTGATGGAAGAACTTGGTTTGGCTGCCAAATGGGAGAAACGCGGTGTAGCC
>JAIRMT010000095.1 GCA_031258505.1 Treponema sp. | reverse complement strand
GCGGATGTCCTTCACCTTTACGAAAAACTCCGGGTAGGTCGTTGGCGTGGGAATCGGCGAGTGGGTCGTATCCTTCACGGGCAGGCCGAGTTTATCCCATATCGAGGGAGTGATGGCCTCGTTGTTGTCGATATATTTGGTGACGAACACGGCCAAGCCGTGTCGTAAAGCTTTCTTGGCTTCGTTCTTGGCGGTTGTGGCCGCTTTACTGCGGGTAGCGGGCGCCAGAGCAGTGTCGAGTGCGGTCGTATAATCGGTAGAGAGCGCGCGTGAGGCGGTAACCGCATCTGCTGGAATACCCCAAGCGGCTTTGTTGGCATCGCACTGGGAGATGAAGCTATCAGCCCATGAGCGAAGTTCGCTGTCTTTTGTAGGAATCATAGGGAACTCCTTTTAATACTAACAAAGATAGTAATCTGTACTAGATTACCCTTAATAAAGGCTAAATGAACCTTTGTTTCCCCCGCATAGCTAAAGATGTGGAGTAAACTTTTAGAAATTTGAAGTAACTTTTTAGAAATTTGGACTAAGTTTTTAGAAGTTTGAAGCAAACTTTTAGAAGTTTAGAGCAAGTTTTTAGAAGTTTGGACAGACTTCTAAAAACTTGAAGTAAGTTTCTAGAAACTTGGAGTAAACTTTTAGAAATTTGAAACAGTTTTTTAGAAGTTTGGAGTAAACTTTTAGAAATTTAAAGTAAGTTTTTAGAAGTTTGGAGTAAACTTCTAAAAGTTTATCCTGTATTTTTGGCGGCTTGTTGTGCAAAATGGTTATTTTGCCCTATGTTTCCCGCTTGTAACGGCGTACAGGCGCGAGAGACGGCCTCTGAGCCAAGCGTGAAAGCTGCCGCATCCAGAGAGCGAAGCCTTCTAAGAGAGCTTCAGGCATCTCTTACTAAAGTATATATGTTTCCATAATACACCATTCATAACCACTGAATCTATGCCGCGAGCCGTAACATCGTCGGTCATATATCCAGATCATAAAAAGACTAAAGTACAAGCGCCTTGTTCAGACGCAATAAACTCCTCCGCCTAAAAAATATACCCTTCCTCTGGATGCCATATATACGGATAAGAAAGCAATGAGAAAACCAAACGCCTGTAACCACATCTTGAAAACAAGACCGCACAGGCGTTTAGCCAATCTATGAGAAAACCAAACGTATAATGATAGAATAAAGACGAAACCTCTAATTCTATAGGGGGGGGGGGGGGGCATACAATTTACCTATCATCATATCGCTGTCATGCCGTATAATAAAACGCGAATCATTCGCATAACTGTCCGACAAAAAGCGGTGAGAAGGTAAGCTGTAAGCAAGCAGATGTCCAGAGGGTATGTATCCGGTGGGCAACTGACGTTTCCTCAAGTCCATAATAAGATTCTAGCAAGCCGGAAAAGAAATGTCAAGGGGTTTTAGAAAATTTTTGTAGAATTCTTAAAAATTTTTTGGAGCGTGAGGATGAGATGTTCTGTGCAGGACACGGAGAGGCGTGGTACGCTTCATGGTATGGACATGAACCAGATGGTCGCGGAGTCCGGCGCGCAGGCTGTCTGTTCAAGCATGGCAACTGTACCGCAGAGCATGGGGCGCGCTGGATCGCCAAGGCGGGAGCAAGCACTCCTGCCCTCGTATGCCTGAGCGCGGGTATGGGCAGATCATTGATGCGCCGACTGACACGGCGGCATTGGCGCTTTCGCGGGGTGAGGGAATGGCGTCCCGCCGGCGTTAGGCTGGTGCTCCCGTGAGGCGTGAATCGCCTTAGCCATGGCGCGACAAGGCGGCTCACGCGGAAACGTACATTCAGCTTGCCGGCTATGTCTTAATGCGAGTGAGTTCATCAAGAAACGCGGGCTGTCGGCGGTGTTGTTCCCGCAATTCCTGTATGACAGCCTCTGCGCCTTTTTTACCACAGGCTTTCGCATAGCTCTCGATAATACCGCATACTTCATGATATGCCTTACGGTCTGACGCCTGCTGTGCGAGTGGTCTGATATATTGAAGAAACATTTGCTCCACAGCAGAGGAATGTTCCGGTAACAGGTGTTTGTAAAGTTTTGTTATTTCAGCAATATTTTTCTGACAGTAGCGCAAAATACGTTCAGCCAAATGCTCATGAACAAGAATTTTTACATAAATGTCAGAGCGGCTATATTGCTTTTTTTCCATCATAAGCAGAAGCTGCTCCAGCGTTACAGCCCAGCCTTGCTTATATAAGGACTTCAGTTTGAGATAATAATCGAAGTCCCCATCCATAACAAATTCCAGCGCCAGTGATTTTTGTCCGGCAATGTCTTTTTGTTTTTCATAAATAGCGTACCTTAACTTCTTCCAGTTCATAACAAGACCTGCGTATTCATGATCCATATTCTCGCCGTCAAGACACAATTTCAGCGCTCGCTCAAGATGGTTTTTTGCAAGCGCCTGTTCAATGACTGTTTTACGAAATCTATCGTTATCAAGATGCTGTTCCATATACGCGGCCGCTGCTTCCTCGCCATCAAAACGGCTGATTATTGTATACAAGATTTTTTGTATTTCATGGCGATCAAAACGGGAAGAATAATTCTTGCCATGCTCTTTTACCTGCAACTCCGCAAGCTGCGCTTCCAGTTTTTTACGCGCAGCCGGAATCACGCAAAGCGGTATCGCGGCGCATAAGATTGCAAACCGCCATTCGTTCCAGCCCGCGTATATGCTATCAGCAGCGTGTTTTAACAGCATATCCATAAGTTTAACGCCGTCAGCAGCGTTTAATACCGCTGCCTTGACAAGTTTCGTCAGATTTATCTGCGCTGATTCGATTACTCCGCCGACTTCCCCGTTGGAATCATCGCAGAATTCTTGCAGATGGATCATTTCTTCCAGTACAATAAAATATATATTGACCGCGTCAAATATATTCATGTCATCAATCGTGTCCAGCACTTTCCGTGCGCCGCGTGTCGCGGCGTGGGTGTCGGCGTACTCAATAAAGCCGTCGGACATGGCGTCACGTATTGATGCTTTGATGAGGTTCCGCGCCCGATTCAATGCGTCTTCTTTTTTCGCAAAACGAAATAATAAATCCGCTTTTATTTTTTTATCTTCCGCCGCAATATCAAGTAAAACAGAAACCAGCGTTTTTTTATCCAGCCCATTAAGCGTTTTTTCCAGCGATTCTTTTATTTCAATGCTTTCTTGCTTAATTTTTTTCAAAGGCTGATCCTGCATCGCGTACAGTACCGCAACCTGATGTTTACACACAGGACCAAAATCATAAGGGCAATCACAGTAGCTTTCGATTATTTCCCCCGTGTCATCAAGACTAAGCGATACCGTGTAAGTGTCAGTGCCGCTTACCTCCGCGATCCATGTATCGCCCTCGAATTCCAGCGACAGTACAGCGCCGTCGTCATAATACTCCTGTCCGCGTCCCAGTATAACCGGATCAATATGGTTCTCAAAATTGTTAAGGTTCATACGATTTGATACCAATATTCACAGCATTAGTCAATGGCTATTGCTGAGTTTTTGCCGAAGCGGGCGTTTGTTCTCAGTGAAACCATAGGTTTGACATCAGTAGCGAAGCTGCTCGCCCGCTGGAGTTCGACAAGCTCAGTATGGCTGAGAAGGCGTTTGTCCCTGTCCAGTTCAGGAATCGCGGCGCTTCATTCCGGCGCGCAGACGCAACAAGCGCCGGCAAAACGCGCAGCGCACCTTGTCTCTATCCAGTACGTTTGTTATCATCAGGCTATGAACAAGATCATTCTTAAAGCCGAAGACCTTGACGGCTACCTAAGCAATGCTGACCGCGAATACCTGTCCCGCATGGATAGCATCTACCGCGAGGTGATGAGCGGTTTCACCGCGCTTTCCGGCAAGCCATCCGTGTCTGAGTACGAGCCGGAGGAGCAGACCCTCATTGCGCGGTACAATGTCATGGGAAACCTCATGCAGGATATATGCAAAACTGAAGCCGCCTTGCAGGTGTATTCGTTCAAAACGCCCCATGAGAATCACGCCGAGGCGTCCCGACTCATTGCTAAACTGCGCGACGTCAGAACCCAGCAGGGAGAATTTGTCTACTATATACAGCGGGCTTATGAGCTGCTGTTTAAGCTGGCCTATGGCGGTCTGGCGGGAAGGAATAAGCATTACTTCTTCATCAAAACGCCGGTGAGTTCTCCGGTGCAGAACTACGCGGTCCACAAGATTACCGACATTGACGGGGAGATTGAGAACACGGTTATGTGTGTGATGCTGAGAGGGGCGCTTCTGCCGGCAATGATCATGTCTAAAGAGATACAGGAGTATTCCTCACACGGTTATGTAACGCCCTTTGCTCTGTTTAAGATCAGCCGCGACGAGACCAAGCTGGAACATAACATGGAGTATATCCTTGACCTGGACAAATCATACTTCAACCGGGACGCGCTAAATGGTAAAGACCTCATCTTTGCCGATCCCATGAACGCCACTGGCGGAAGCATTGTTACTGTGGTGAAGTATTTGCAGAAAGAAGGGGTGCAGCCGCGCTCGATCAAGTTCTTTAATGTGATTGCCGCGCTTAAAGGCGCGCTCCGCTCGGTTCGCGCTCTGGATAACTGCCAGGTTTACACCCTATGGATGGACCCCATGCTGAACGAGGCCGCCTACATCATGCCTGGCTTGGGCGACGCGGGCGACCGGATCAATGGCCGCGATCCAGCAGAGCAGCCCCGAAACATCATCCAGCTCATCGCGGACTATGGTACGAATATCGCGCAACTCTACCGCGCCCAACTCAAGGAAATCGAGAACACTGTTCTCAACGAAAAACGATGAAGCGGTTTACCTCGAACTCCGACTTCGATCCTCTGAACCAAACTCGTTCTATGCCGAATAGAACAATCGATGTTCTGAACCAAACTCGTTCTATGCCGAATAGAACAATCGACCCTCTGAACCAAACTCGTTCTGTTCCGAATAGAACAATCGACCCTCTGAACCAAACTCGTCCTGCTCCGAATAGAACAATCGACCCTCTGAACCAAACTCGTCCTGCTCAACAGAGAACATCTCTGTCCCCAAACTCAGATGTTAAGGTTCCAAACTCTACTCGTTTAGCTCAGAAAGCCTGGTCGACGGGTATATTACTCGTACTGCTTGCGCTATGCAGCGCTTGTGTTACGCCGGCAACGTCTGCTGAGGAATACTTTGCCATTGGCATGGCTTATTTTGACATGGGGAAATATGCGGAAGCCGAGCAATGGCTGAACCGCGCTGCCGCGATAGACAAGACAAAAACCGCGTCCGAGTACAACTTGGGGCGCATCACCTTTGAAAATAAGCGCTACACTGAGGCGCTTCGCCACTTTGAGCGGGTGCTTGCCAAAGACCCCAAGAATGTGATGGCTCTGAAAGCCACAGCTTATACTTACACCAAGCTGGGAAACCTCGATAAGGCGGAATCTGTGTACCGGCAGGTGCTGACGCTTGTTCCTGAAAGCGCTGATGACGGGTATAACCATGCTCTGCTGCTCTATAGCATGGAAAAGTATGAGGAAAGTGAGGCTGTTCTGGCTCGCTATCCCCACGCTCTGTTTGAAAACAGCGACACGGTTCTGCTTTACGCACGGATACAAAAGGCGCAGCATAAACCTGAAGCGGTGAATATGTATGAACGCTACCTTGAAATGAAAAGCGATCCTGTCGTGCGCTATGAGTTTGCCGTGATTCTGGAAGAAGGCGGCTTTTTTGCCCGCGCTCTTGAGGAGTACCGCGCCGCGCTCAAAGACCTGCCAGAGAAGAGCGAAAATCCCACAAAGACTGGACTGCGCTTCAGCATAGCGCGGCTTCTGCTGATCGCGGACAGCGGCAGCGAGGAAGGCATAAGCGAGCTTGAGGCTGCTGTGCAGGAAGGCTTTAAGGACACCGCTGAACTGGAGAAGCTCCTTGAGGAACGGGCAATCAGCGATACGCGTAAAGCCGATATACGCCGGATCATCGACGATATTAACAAAGAACCAAAGCCATCTTTAATAGAAGAAACTCAAACAGAAGAAACTGAAAAAACACAAACGCCGGATGAGGAAGAGGCTGCTAAAACATGATCGTTTCCATGATTCAGTTAATCTTTGAGATACCTGATGTGGACAACATCAAGGAAAAGCGCCGCATCATCCGCTCGGTAAGGGAAAAGCTGCAGCGGCGTTTCCATCTTAGCGCTGCTGAGGTGGATTTACAGGACTCTCTGTCCTTTGCTCAAATTGGCGGCGCTCTGGTCTCGAACTCCAAAGAATTTGGGGAGACAGTCTTGCGGAAAGCGTTTACCATGATCGAGAATGAAACGCCGGTGCGTATTCACGACGTAAGCATCTATTCGGAGGAGTTTTAGAATGATTAGTAAACGATTTATCGGTATGTTCAGCATTGTCATGCTTTTGAGTTCCTGTATCGGGGTAAACGCCGATATGGTACTGCGGGCAAACGGCTCAGGGAGCATAACGCTTGAGTATCATGTGTCGCAGTTTCTTGAAAGCCTAGGCAAACTCGACGGTAACGAGAACTGGCCGCTGATTCCGGTCGGTCGCGCTGACTTTGAGCGCAGCGTGCAGCGCATTGAGGGCCTGAAACTCGTGTCCTTTGCCTCAAGAAAGCGGGAAGCGGATATTGTTTACACGGTTAAGCTGGAATTCAGCGGCCTCGACGCCCTTGTTCGCTTCCTTGACGCCACGGGTAACCGCGCTGTTCTCACGCAAGAGGCTGGCACCACCCGTCTCTCTCTGACTTTAAGCAGCGGACAGGACATTGATCCTGATTTACTGTCTCTGTTTGCCAGCGTGTCTCAGCCGTACTCAATCGCGATCAGTCTTTCCGCGCCAAACAACGCCGATCTTTCAGTGTCTGGCGACATAGCTGGCGCGTCCATAGTGCCAAGCGGCCGCAAGGTTTCGTTCAGCGCTCCACTTCCGGCGCTTCTCAAGCAAAACGCCGGCGCGATAGTGGATATTCAGTGGCAGTAAACACGGGAACGTTATTGTAACGTGAGGGAGTTTGTCTTATGCGTATTGCGATAGCTCAAATCAATTCGACCATCGGGGACTTTTCTGGTAATCGTGAAAAAATCATGGCGTTTGCTCAGGGGGCGCTTGAAAAACGCGCTGACCTTGTGCTGTTTCCCGAGCTGGCGATCTGCGGGTATCCGCCTATGGATATACTGGATCAGGATCGCTTTGTTGAACTTAACATCAGGGCAGTGCATATTCTGCAACGGGAACTGCCGCCGGAACTGGCTGTGGGAGTTGGTTTTGTAAACCGGAATCCCTATTCAGGCGGCAAGGCGCTGGTGAACAGCTACGGCATTCTTCAGGGGGGAAAGCTAGTGTTTGAGCAGCTCAAGACTCTCCTACCCACCTACGATGTGTTTGATGAGGCGCGAAACTTTGAGCCGGCGCGTGAATGGCGGGTTTTTGAATGGAAGGGCGAGCGTGTAGGTGTGGCGATCTGCGAGGATGTGTGGCGGGAAACCTCTGTTCCGGGTACGAGCTATATCAGCGATCCAGTGCGCCAGCTCATGGACGCGGGCGCCAGCATACTCTGTGTGCCATCCGCGTCGCCCTATGTGGCGGGAAAGCTCAAGGTTCGACGCGACCTTGCCGAGCGGATAAGTCTGAGGGGAAACATCCCGCTTGTCTACCTCAATGCTGTTGGGGCGAATGACTCAATCATCTTTGACGGACGATCGTTTGTTGTTGCGTCTAATAAAGTCGTACAGGTTTCGGCAAAGGCGTTTGAGGAAGACCTGGTTATATGGGACAGCGCGGAACAGCCTATGAGCAGAAAAGTGTCAGAGACCTTTTCAGACGCTCCTCTTGTGTTTAAGAAAGAGCCGGACGACCCGTTTAAGGTTGGCCTTACGCGGGAAGAACTTGACGTGCTTGAGGACGCGCTTGTTATGGGTATTCGTGAGTACATGGCAAAATGCGGCTTCAGCCGCGCTCATCTGGGGCTTTCAGGCGGCATTGATTCGGCGCTGGTGGCGTATCTCGCGTTTCGGGCGCTCGGCAGTGATAAGGTCGTCTGCTTCAGTATGCCTTCGCGCTTCTCCTCACAAGGGTCCAAGGATGACGCCGCTGAACTCGCGCGAAACCTCGGCGCGCGCTACGTTACCCTGCCCATAGAGTCGGTGTTTACGAGCTTTCTGTCCACTTTGAGCGATGTCTTTGAGCAAAGGCCGTTTGATATTGCTGAGGAAAACTTACAGGCACGCATACGCGGCACGCTGCTCATGGCTTTTTCCAACAAGTTCGGTTCCATGCTGCTCACCACTGGCAACAAGAGCGAGCTTGCCATGGGTTACTGCACCCTGTATGGCGATACGAATGGCGCGCTTGGGCCCATAGGCGATGTGTTTAAGACTGAGGTTTTTGCCCTGTGCCGTCGTATCAATGAAAAAGCCATTGCCGCGACCGGCTCAGTCATTATTCCCGAAGCCATAATCGCCAAGCCGCCCTCAGCGGAGCTGCGCCCTAATCAGAAGGATCAGGACAGCCTGCCGCCCTACGAGGTTCTGGACACAATCCTCAAGCTCTACCTTTTTGAAAACCTATCGAAAGATGAGATTGTCGCGCGCGGCTGGGATGGCGAACTCGCGGCGCGAGTTATCAAAACTGTGGCGCACGCCGAGTTCAAACGCCGTCAAGCTCCGCCTGTGTTAAAAGTATCGCCTCGCGCCTTTGGCATGGGACGCCGTATGCCCATAGCCCGCAGTATCTATGAGCTGGAAACCCCGCAGGAGTCGTAACCCTGACTTAAAGGCAAGGGCTTGTAGCTGCCCTGCGGCGCGAGAGTTTGGTTCCATTGGCGCAGAAATCCCTTTTGTTATCGTATTGCCCTTAGTTCTCCCGAACCAGAACTGTTAAATGTTATTGTTGGATTTCCTTTATACAATATATCGCCAGAACCGGAAATCCTTCCTTCAAGTCTATTATTTACAGTTACTCTTACTTCACCTGAACCGCTTACGCTTATTTCAGCATTTTCAATTTCAAGGTTTTCACTGTCTATACGACCGGAGCCGGTTATTCCTATAACCGCTTTATTACTTGTTCCTGATAATCTTATCTTTCCTGACCCTGATATTCTCATGTTCAAATTTTCACTTTCTATTCTCCCTTCTATTTCTCCAGAGCCTGTTATTTCTAATTTCAGATTATCCGTTTTTATAGTATCCATGAATATTATTCTTCCAGAACCGCTGCTTTTCAGACTGGCGATATTGGGCATATATACTAAAATGATACATTCCGTTGGCCGCAATCGTACTCCATGAGTCCTTTGTATGGTTAAAACGTTATTATCTATTTCTGTTTGTATGTATGGCTCTATATCTGAATCTGCTTTTATTTCTATTCGCGGTTCATCAGCCTGATAAAGGTTTATAATGAGTCCTGTTGTTAACTCTATACTGTTAAATGGCAAAGAAACAGTTCTATCCACTATAACAATATTCCCATTACCAATTATTTCAGTTTCTCCAGTTGCAAAAATCATATTGATATTGACAAATCCAAAGACTACTAATACAAAAATTTTCTGAAACATAGCAACTCCTTTTTTACGAACAACTAATCTATAATAATCCGCAAATGTTTTTCTTGCCAAGTAGTTTTTAAAAATTTGTGAAAAATTTTAACAGGACTGTTTACGCGCAGACCGCTTTGTGAGTCTGACGCCGCCATGACGACGAAGTCCCCATAACAACGGGTCGCCGTAAAGCTCCATGCCTAAAGACAGGGACTTTACGACGGTTTTGATAAAAGCGCCTCAACGCTCAGTGTAGTTTTGCGTTATCCAGTTCTGGTATTCACCGCTGCGAATCTGCGCGATCCAGTCAGGGTGCGAAAGATACCAATCTACGGTTTGTTCCAAGCCTTCCTCAAAGCCGACGCTCTGTTGCCAGCCCAGCTCTTGCTTTATCTTGGAGCAGTCAATGGCGTAGCGCCGGTCGTGGCCCGGGCGGTCTTTTACATAGGTAATGGTTGTTTCGATTGCCTGCCTCTTGAGACTCGCCTTTTCCGCCACAATGCCAATGAGCGTATTGAGCAGGCGTATGTTTTCCCACTCGTTCTCCCCGCCAGCGTTGTACTTTTCGCCATCACGACCGCGCGTCAGGATGCGCCAGATAGCGGAAACGTGGTCAAGCACAAAGAGCCAGTCGCGGATGTTCTTCCCATCGCCATAAACGGGCAGGGGTTTACCCTCAATCATGTTAAGAATCATGAGTGGGAGGAACTTTTCAGGGAACTGATACTGGCCATAGTTGTTCGAGCAGTTCGAGAGGGTTATGGGCAAGCCGTAGGTGTGATGATACGCCATCACCAGGTGATCGCTTGACGCCTTACTCGCGGAATAGGGCGAGCGGGGATCATAGGGCGTGTTCTCGCAAAAGTAGCCGGTTTCCCCCAGGGAGCCGTAAACCTCGTCTGTGCTGACGTGGTGAAAGAGAACGCCGTCTGTGTCTCTCCAGGCGTTTCGCGCCGCGTCAAGCAGGGTGAACGTACCAATCACGTTGGTTTTGATAAAGGCTTCGGGTCCCAGTATTGAGCGGTCAACATGGCTTTCAGCGGCAAAGTGTACCACTGTATCAATGGCATATTTATAGAAGATTTCTTCGATAAGAGCCCGGTTGCAGATGTTGCCGCGCTCAAAGAAGTAGCGTTTACCGCCGAAGGCTTTGTCGATGTCGCTCAGGCTGGCAGGATTTCCCGCGTAGGTGAGGGCGTCGAGGTTTATGATTCTGCCGGCGAAGCCGGGCATAGTCAGGACTGCGCGGATAAAGTTAGAGCCGATAAAGCCCATGCCGCCTGTTACCAGAAGATTGTTTAGTTTCCTCATTTTTTCAACTCCTTAAGAAATTTTTCAAGGCTCTCTTCCCATGTTGGAATAAGGATGCGTATCTCATTTCTGATGCGCTCCTTATCCAGCACCGAGTAGTCAGGGCGCGTAACCTTTGAGGGATACTCCGCGCTGCTGCACGGCTTAACTTCGCAGTCCTTTGTTAAAAGCCCCAGTTCCCGCGCTTTTTGGTAAATGGCGCAGGCAAAGTCGAACCAGGTGGTGTCGCCATCGTTGGTGTAATGGTATATGCCAAAGGACGGGATATTGTGCGGCGGCGGCGCTAACCGTATTGGATGCTCCACCGCGTCGATCAGCTTGAAGATGGCGTCCGCGAGATCATAGGCCCAGGTGGGACTGCCGCGCTGGTCGTTGACCACAGAAACCGTGTCCCGTTCCCGCATGAGCCGCAGCATCGTGGTTACGAAGTTGTTGCCGTATTTGCCGTAGAGCCACGAAGTTCTGATAACATAAGCGCCCGATGTGTTTTCCATGACGCGGACTTCCCCGTCGCGCTTGCTGGCGGCATAGACCCCGATGGGATTGGTATCATCAGCTTCAAGGTAAGGCCGCTTCTCTCTGGCGCCGGTTGAAAACGGCTTGTTGTATGTGCCGAAGACATAGTCGGTTGAGATGTGAATGAAACGCGCGTGCAGCTTGTCAGCAAGCGCGGCAATGTTCCCAGGTCCGTCAACGTTGAGTCGGCGGCAAGTTTCAACGTCATCCTCAGCTTTATCAACAGCAGTGTAGCCAGCGCAGTTCACGATCCAGTTGATATGCCTGCCTTCGGCCTGTTTGACGTTGGTAAAGGCTTCAAGGGCGGCTGGGTCGGTGATGTCGATTTCGCGGTCAGTACCGACAAAGTCGAGTCCGCGCTCGGCAAAGAGCAGGGAAAGCTCAGTGCCAAGCATACCTTTGTTACCGATAAGCCAAATCATGTTAAACCTCCTTAAAAGCGCTCAAGCGCTTATCTTTTTCGGACAGGATATAATCCATGCCAATATCAGGCCAGTCAATCGCCAGCGCGGAATCGTTCCAGATAATGCCGGCCTCGTCTTCGGGGTGGTAGAAGTCGGTACACTTGTACGCAAACAGAGTTGTGGGGCTTAAGACCAGAAAGCCGTGGGCAAAGCCCGGTGGTATATAGAACTGGTTCTGCTTTTCCCCGCTTAAAACCACCCCGTGCCATTGCCCCCGCGTGGGCGAATCCGGGCGTATGTCCACAGCCACATCAAACACCGCGCCCGCAATCACGCGCACGAGTTTGCCTTGCGGATGCTCCCGCTGGAAGTGCAGGCCGCGCAATACGCCCTTCACGGAACAGGATTCGTTATCCTGCACAAAACGCATTGACAATCCCGCGTTCTGAAAGTCGCGTTCAGAATACGTCTCCAGAAAATAGCCCCGGCCATCTTTGAAAACTCGCGGCTGAAGCTCGTACAGTCCTTTGATAGGACAAGGGGTAAAGGTAAATGGAATTTTTGCTCCTCCGTTTAGGTGTCTGACACCACTAACGCGCTGGTCGGGCCGCCAGTTAAAACCTCTGAGTCAGAAGTTTTAACTGTGGGGTCAGAGGTTAAAACCTTTGAGTCAGAAGTTTTAACTGTGGGGTCAGAAGTTTTAACCTTTGAGTCAGAAGTTTTAACTGTGGGGTCAGAGGTTAAAACCTCTGAGTCAGAAGTTTTAACCTTTGAGTCAGAATCTAAAACCTTTGAGTCAGAAGTTTTAACCTTTGAGTCAGAGGTTAAAACCTTTGAGTCAGAAGTTTTAACTGTGGGGTCAGAAGTTTTAATCTTTGAGTCAGAATCTAAAACCTTTGAGTCAGAATCTAAAACTTCTGAGTTAGAAGTTACAACGGCGATGAATCTGAGGTATTCGCCATACTCGGTCTTATAGCCGGCGGCAAGTTCGAGTAGAGCGTCCCGTGAAATCCAGCCATTGGCAAAGGCGATTTCCTCAACGCAGGAAACATACATACCCTGCCGCTTCTGAATGGTAGCGATGAAGTTGCCAGCCTCAAGCAGACCGTCGTAGGTGCCAGTATCGAGCCACGCCATGCCCCGACCAAGCGTCTCCACTGACAATCGGCCTTTGGCAAGATAGGCGTTGTTCACTGCCGTGATTTCGATTTCGCCACGCGGCGAGGGCTGTATGCCTTTGGCTATGCTCACCACTTCGTTGTCGTAGAAATAGAGTCCCGGAACCGCGTAATGCGACTTTGGCTGTTTTGGCTTCTCTTCGATTGAAAGCGCCTTGCCGTCCGCGTCAAACTCAACCACGCCATAAGCAGCGGGGTCTTTTACATAATAGCCAAAGATTGCGCCGCCGCCATTCCGCGTGATTCTTGCGCTCGCATCCCGAAGCGTACCGCTGAACCCCCGACCATAGAACACGTTGTCCCCCAGCACAAGGACGCATGAATCCTCGCCGATAAACGATTCCCCGACAATGAATGCGTCGGCAAGCCCACGCGCTTTTTCCTGCACCGCATACTCAAAGCGCATTCCCAGCCAGTCCCCCGCGCCCAGAAGTTCCTCAAACAGGTGAATGTCCCGTGGTGTAGAAATAAGTAACACATCCCTAATCCCCGCCAGCATCAGCACTGAGAGGGGATAGTAAACCATCGGCTTATCGTAAAGGGGCAAGATTTGCTTAGAGACCGCTTTGGTAATCGGATACAGCCGTGTACCGACTCCGCCAGCCAGAATGATACCTTTCATTTCCTTATATTATATCCCTGTGGTACGTTGATATCAAGGGAAAGCGCGATATTACTGCGGCTTGCCGAAGTTTGGCATAGATTTACTTATGAAGTTCTTCTCTTTGTCGATATTAAACATTGTATGGTAAATATGGAGAGGGGAACTACATTATGGTAAGAGGTTGGTATACCAGCGCAAGCGGAATGCGGGCGCAACAGTGGCGGCTGGACGCGATTGCCAATAACCTGGCTAACGTGGACGCAGACGCTTACAAGAAAGACGTGGTCTCGTTTAAGTCATTCCCTGAAATGCTCATGCGACGCATGAATGACGATGGGATGCACACTAACCCTATGGGTTCGGTTGATTCAGCCCCCATTATCGGTAAGCTCGGAACTGGCGTTGAACTGAACGAGTTGTTCACCAATTTTGAGCAGGGCGGACTCAAGCAAACAGACAGCGACTTCGACCTTGCCCTTGACGGCAAGGGCTTTTTCGCTGTCTCAACCCCCTGGGGCGAGCGCTATACGCGGAATGGGTCATTCCAGCTTGGCAAAGAAGGCTTTCTCGAAACCAAAGAAGGCTATCCAGTGCAGGGTGAAAACGGCTCCATCAGGATTGGCGACAACGAGTTTCAGGTTGATAAGCTCGGCAGGGTCTGGATAAATATGCTTAATGAGCAGGGCCAAAGTGAAAACACGCTTGTTGACACCCTGAAACTTGTGGACTTCGACATTGATCGCTATCTGCAAAAACAAGGCTCCAGTCTCTACCGTTCCACCGATGTATCGGGAGACGCTCAGGTTCTTGGAATCGGAGACCGTCCGCGAGTGATACAGGGCTTTACTGAGGCTTCCAACGTGGACCCGGTTGTCGAGATGGTGCAGATGATCGAAGTGAACCGCGCTTATGAGGCCAACCAGAAGGCGATTCAGAGCAGCGACACCATGCTAGGAACTCTCATCAATCAAGTAGCCAGAATGAACGGCTAAAGGAATAGTATTATGGTACGAAGTTTATATACAGGCGCGTCCGGTATGATCGGACAGCAGGCAAACATTGACACGATTTCGAATAACCTCGCCAACGTGAATACCAGCGGCTATAAAAAGATGCGGGCTGATTTTGAAGACCTGCTCTACCAGACCGTTAAAACTGCTGGAACGCCGGCCACTGAAGATACCACTGTCCCGGTTGGTATACAGATGGGGCATGGAGTTAGACTCGCGGCAACCCAGCGTATGTTCTCCCAGGGTTCGCCGCAAAACACGGAGAACCCGACCGACATGGCGATTATAGGCGATGGGTTCTTCCGTATTCAGATGTACGATGGAACCTATGCTTATACCCGCAATGGAGCGTTTCAGGTGGATTCAAACGGGCGCATGGTTACGGCCAATGGTTACTGGCTGCTGCCGGACATCGTGATGCCGGAAGGCTTTCTGCCGGAAACGATCTCGGTTGCCAAAGACGGGCGGGTTTCAGTTGTTGTGCCGCAAATCAACGAGAATGAGGCTATTGATGTCGGTCAGATTGAACTGTACCGTTTCCCCAATCCTGTGGGGCTGACGGCGGTTGGAGAAAATCTCTTCAAGATAACCGAAGCCTCTGGCGATTCTATTGCCGGACGGCCTGGGTATGAGGGCATGGGGCAGATTCAGCACAAGTTCCTTGAGATGTCCAATGTTTCGGTTGCTAAAGAGATGGTTGACCTTATCGTTGCCCAGCGGGCTTATGAGTTCAACTCCAAGACTATCCAGACCAGCGATTCCATGCTCGGTATTGCCGCTGGCCTAAAGCGATAACATCATGGGCATAGACAGTATTGGCTCCTTATACCTTAATGAATCGCGTTTTTCGCTTTCAACCGGCGTTTCGAGCGCTTTGAGCGAGACGCCGCAGGCCGGAACCAGCTTCGCGTCTATTCTGGACAAGGCTGTTAAACAGCCCGCTATTTCCAGCGAGACAAGCGCGAAACCGCATATCGACAAGACAGACAAGCTCTACGAGCAGTGCGAAGCGCTTGAAACCTTCCTTATCAAGAACCTGCTCAATGGAATGCGCGCCACCGTGCCGAAATCAGGCTTCATTGACAATAGTTTCGCAAGCAAGATGTACGAGGATATGCTCTACGACGAGTATGCTACAGACTTTAGCAAGAACGCGAACTTCGGCTTGGCGGAACTGGTCTACCTTGAACTCACTGGTCAGCGAGGTATATTGCCGAGCGCGTAGCGAATGATTAAACAAAGGATTGCCGCCGCAAAGATAAAGAAACCGTAA
>JAIRMT010000056.1 GCA_031258505.1 Treponema sp. | reverse complement strand
AGCATATACGACCTTTTAGGCGAAGTAGTTTTTATATCTCTTTAATACAATGCCTTACAACTAATAGATCCATTCCGGGTTACTGCATTTATTAACCCAGATCCCCTTTTGTTATTTATTCTCCCTGTACTATATCCTGTCTTCTCTGTGCCGGATATTCTTGCACTGGGCGGGTGTTGCCTGTATGAATAACTTGATTGTATATCTACATCAACCTCGGTCCCCGCTTCTAAGCCTATGTTTATGTCTCCGTTCACTGTTTCCAGATGGATATTTTTCCCCTCTATCCCTCCTGTGTAATATATGTCTCCGTTACTCATATCTAATTGAATAGAATCACAATTAGCTTTGTTAAGGGTAAAATTACCATTGATTGTTTGCACGTCAATCGAAGCACAATCAATGTCATTAACCGTTATCCCGCCGTTTACGGAAACAAACTTGATTATGGTATCATCAGGCGTCTGAACAGTTACCCGCGCCCTATCATTCATGACCAGATTCTGCTTATTTTTACGGTAGGTTATTCTCCCTTTGTTCCCATTAATGCCTATTTGGGCATCAGAAACAAGTCTTATAGTGTTTCCATTTATATTCTCACTATAATTAAAATAAGCCTCATCAAAGTTCTTAATTATATGTACCCGGCCATCTGGTGATTTGTCAACAACCAGATCTAAAGAATACAAATTTGCGTCAACCGTAAAATTTGCCGCATATAAAGGTAATCCAACCGTTACAAGAGCTAGAAAGACCAACCGATTCACCATAGATTTCATTACCGTCCTCCAAATTGTTATTTGTAAACCATTATACATATCATTCCTTATGAATGTCAACAAATTTTTAGGGGGTATTTCGCCTAACTTTTCCTTCATGTCCGGCCAGGATACGGCGTACATCAGTTTTGTCCGGGGCTTTTGGGGACCATGCGGGGGCAGAACCACCGCAGAGAGGGAAGCGGAAGCCCCGCCTAAGCCCGCTTGCGGGCGATGCGAGACTGGAACGAGGGGTCGGCAATGAAGCTGCCGCGACTTCCCCTTTGACGATTTGATGCTCCTTCCGTAGGACCAAGCGCAAGCGGCTCTGTTAAGGCTCTGTTGAACCCGTGCTGTTATGAAGCAGTTTCCCGATGATGTCGCGGTTGTCGAGCAAGGAACTTAACGAAAGCCCTTGGTGAAGCCGGGCGATAGTCTGAGCAAAGAGTTTGGTAATGTTTACATTGATGTACCATTTACGCTCAAGCAAGGTCTCGTGATAAATGGCGTTAGTACCGATGAGCCGGTAAAAAAGCCCATCCTTATAGGCCTGGTCAAAATAGCTGATCGCATCCCCAGAAAAGAGCGGCAGGCCAATCCCGGCTATCACCTTGCCTGCGCCCTGCTCCTTGAGGAACTTCATAGCTTTGAGCAGCGTACCGCCAGTTCCCAGCATATCGTCAACAATGAACACGGTTTTATCCCTCACGTCTCCCAGAAGTTTGATTTCAGCGATGTTGTTCTCCACTGCGTCCTTGGACACGCGGGAATAGTCGCGCTCTTTGTACAGAAGCGCCAGAGGCTTCCTGAGCGCTGCCGCGTAGAACTTGTTACGGTCAACCGCGCCAGTATCCGGCGATACCACGACAAAGTCATCGTTCAGCACATCGGGGAGCTGGGAGAGTGCGCGGATAATCTGATAGCTGGGGTGAAGATTCTCAAGGCGCATATAGTTAAACGAGTTCCCAATCTCCCGTGAATGAATATCCAGCGTGATAATCCGGTCTACGCCCAGACACTCAAGTATCTTTCCAACGCGGCTCGCGGTCAGCCCTTCCCGCCCCTTCTTCTTATGCTGACGGGAATACGGATAAGTGGGCGACACCAGCGTTACCTGCTCCGCGCCAGCCTGCTTGATCGCGTCTACTGTAACAAAGATGGTCATAAGATGGTCGTTCACCGAAAAGACTTTCTGGGTCTCGCCGTCGTTAAAGTTCACTGGATAACGGTTCTCCACATCCTGCACAAGGTACACATCTTTCCCCCGTATTGATTCCATGAGTTCCGCTTTGACCTCACCATTAGGGAAGAGCGAGAACCGAGTAGGAATCTTGAAATGAGGGATACGAAAATGCTCAACATCCCCAGGCACGTGGTGAGCGGGAGAATGTACATCATTGATAAAGTTGATCTGCTTTGCCACAAAAGCCGCATCCAGTCCGTATCGGACCGCCAGTTCAGCCGCAATATGCTCAAAGCTCCGGTGATAACCTTTTTTAAGGTGGGTAATGATTTCGTCGGCAAAAACTTCACCGCCTGGACAGGCTATGACAGCAAGGTTCGCCGGGGTGGAATAGTTCATGGGTATCCTTATATATCACGATGTCGTTTAATTTTCAAGTATGGTGATTTCAACCCGCCGGTTTCGCCGCATCCCTGCCTCAGTGCGGTTATCCGCAATAGGCCGTTTTGCGCCATAGCCCCGAACCACAATGCGGTCAGGACTGCGCACATTTTGCTCAATTAGGTAGTCCGCAACTACCGACGCCCGTTCAAGGGAGAGCTGCGCCCGACTTTCCTCAGTACCTGCAAGGGCTGTATGGCCGCCCACCAGTATATCGCGGTCTTTGTGGCGCAGGAGTATCTCGCCAATCTTGCCCAGCTTCACCTGCTCCTCCGGCAGCAAGACCGCCGAATCTCCCAGAAACTGGATGTTCTCAAAACTGAGGGTTACTCCATCATCCGTTTCCCTCACGAAAATATCCTTATCAAGACCAAGTTCACTCAGTTCCCTAGCAATCTCCTCAGCCATGCTCTTTTTGTCCATTGACTCCGCCTCAATGATCTCGGCTTGCGCCCGCCCGCGGTACTCAATCGTATTGCCGTTGGATAAGCTAAAAACCATACGAAAGTGTTCCTCATAGAAAACCGGCTGTCCCAGCGCAATATCCCAATACACCACCTGATCGCTCGCGCCCATGATCCGCACTGGATAGAAGGTCGCGGACTTGATTGTTGGTTCAGTGAAAACACGGTAAGACACAGAAAAAGCCGGATAGCGCCGACCCTGCCATTCCTGTTCACCTAGAAAGGTATAGTGAGCGGTAAAAGGTATCTTGTACGGTTCAGGCAGCCCGAATGTTTCGCGGAAATCGTGTACCTCAGCTCCCTCAGCCGACCAGGTATCACCGACCTGTAGGTTACGGTTCGGGAAGACAGGTACATTCCGTATCATAGGCATAAAGTAAGCGGGGTCTACGGTGAGATAGCCCAAGGTATCGCGGCCAAACTCGGACGCATACTCCCGCGCCCACTGGAAGCTCCCCACCTCAGCCCCCTCCGCCTTTTCAGCGGTCTGAAACACGGCGCGGTGTTCCGCAGTACCGGCATTGACGCCGCTTATCTCAGCCGCAATACGGTTCAGGATTTCAGAGTGATGATCAAAGCGCTGGTTGACATAGACATCTTCCTCAACTATGGAGAGTATCCTGAACTTATCGCCAGTCTCATGTTTATAAGCAAAGTGTTCCGCCCTAAGCAATGGACAAACAAAGAACCCCAAAAGCAGGATACAAGAAAACCTTACATGCGCGTTTATCATTATGTTTTAGTATCGGCGCGTTGAAAGACTCCCAAAAGCAGGATACAGGAAAGCCGTATATGCGCGTTTATCATTATGTTTTAGTATCGGCGCGTTGGGTAACCTGCGACCTACAACGGGGATACTCGCCTCTTCAGCGGGTCTATGTCGACTTGCTCTCTGATGATGCGCCCGGTTTCCAAATCATCTTCTTTCGCCGTTATCAACAGAGGCGCTTGTAAATTTCTATGTATTTATCCTAAAAAGTAGCGCGTAGCTCTTGACTTTTTTGTTTCCTCATGGTATAAAGTATAAAGTAAGCATCGGGCCTATAGCGCAGTTGGTTAGAGCTACGGACTCATAATCCGTCGGTCCTTGGTTCAAATCCAAGTGGGCCCAGCGAGTAAGACCGCATCGTCTGATGCGGTCTTACTTTTTCTGGCATGAAGCAATGATATACCCGATTATGATTGATATACACAGCATTACTCTTTTTTCAACCGTAAGAGACAGCGCGCTATTACTCTCATTAAACAAAATACTTAGGCTGCTCACGCTTGAACGCTGCGAAGCGCCGAAGATTGCGCCGCGTCTGGCGCGTTCATGGGCAAAGTTTAGCGCGACTATAGCTAGTTTTGGGGTAAACGCGCCATCTTTCTACCACGCTCTGGCTTTTCTCACCCTCACTGACGATAACCAGTTCACCCATGCCGCTGAAACGGGCGCTGAACTGCCGTCCTTACTTGTCGCGCTCGCCAAAACCGACCTGTCGCGGCTGGGTAGAATCGCGGTGTATGATATTGCCGCGCTGGGCGCTCAGGTTGCGGCACGCCTACGGAACGCGGGGTTTGAACAGGCGGCGCAAGACATTGAGGTAGAAGCGCGCGCGCTCAATGCCGCAGACGCATTGCAAGCGCACAACAGCGTGTTTCCCGCACAGGGCGACTGGGGCGAGCGCCTTCGCGCGTTTGTCGAATACCTCAAGGCCAATGGCGCGGGACAAGTGGGGCTATACCACGCTTTCCGCTGGGGCGGGGCTTTAACGCCAGTACGCAAACCAGACCCAGTGCGTCTGGCTGATCTTTCAGGCTACGAGGAACAGCGCTCAGTTGTTGTGGCTAACACGCTCCGTTTCCTTGAGGGACGAAGCGCGAACAACCTTTTACTCTACGGCGATCGGGGGACTGGCAAATCCGCCACAGTCAAAGCGGTCTGCAATGAGTACGCGGCGCGGGGCTTACGGCTTCTGGAGCTTCCCAAGCAGAGCCTCTCCGAGCTTTCCCGCATCCTTGAAACCCTAAGTTCCCGCGCCATGCGCTTTATCATTTTTATTGATGACCTTAGTTTTGAGGCAATCGACGACTTCTTTACCAACCTGAAAATGCTCCTTGAGGGCGACATTGAGGCGCGTCCGGCAAACGTGGTGATCTACGCCACGAGTAACCGCCGTCATCTGGTTAAGGAACGCCTCGCCGACCGTCCCACCACAGCGCAGGCTATCTCTGAGCCACGCGCCTTTGACACCATGCAGGAGCAATTCTCCCTCGCCGACCGCTTTGGCCTAACCGTAGTTTACACAAGCCCCAGTCAGGACGAATACCTCAGCATAGCCGAGCATATTGCTGCGCAGCGCGGCCTTCTCTTACCCGAAACGTCCGCAGCGGAGCGAGACGTGTTTCGAGAAAACGCGCTTCGCTGGGAACGCTGGTTCAACGGACGTTCGCCCCGCACCGCTGTGCAGTATGTGGACTGGCTTGCCGGCGGCGCAGGCTTTCCCTGGGTATAAAGCTCGGTTCTTTCTTCTATAATAAATACTAGCTGGGCAATGTCATGCCCCGTTACAGGGAAACGGTATGTAGACTGGATCGACCTGTTTCTATGGATAATGAAAGCGTGGCTGATTGTGAGAAGCCGCGCCTTCTCTTTCATATTTATACTGTTACTGTAAAGTCGCTTACGATAGTGCGGACTTCCTTGAGGGTAGTCGAACCGTTAGTGTATTGCGTATGGACCTCCAGTGTCCAAGGCTTATCTGGAAGAAGTTCTGGAATAATGCCGACGAGTCTATTCGGATCATTCAGTGCAAGCTTGCCCACCTTTATCGGCGCATCCGGCGCGCTCGGAGTTGTGAAGTAGAGACCTACGTCTTGCGCGTCTCCCGCAATCTTGATCTTGTTTCCCGTCAGGATGAACTGGCCCCCAACCGTTGCCTTCTGGTTGATCAGGTCAGTCGTTACATCTAAAAACTCATTGATGAACGCTCCGCTCTCTGCCACACCCTCAACAAAAACCTCAATATCATCTACCAGCTTGTGCAGTGGCTCAAGGACGCGGAAACTAAAGGTAATCGGATGCTTATCGGGTGAAACTCCCTCTTGCTTACTGTCGAACGTGCCGCCAACGCTTGGATGCACGGAGTAGTATCCCGTACTTACCGCGAATCCGTCGCAAAGCTGGTATGCCACCTCGCGGTTGAATAGCGCGATATACTGCTCCACCTCTGCAGGGTCGCCGCGAAACCCGCCCCGTAGAAACATCGCATCGCAGACCTCTTTGACCGAGAGCGTCTTTTCACTGACCGTCCGCGCAATATACTTACCCTTAATACCCGGTATGTAGTTCAGATAAAGTTTCACACGTATTCGGTGGAATACCTTCACAAGTTCATCAACATCCATAATATGCACATCCTCCTATACTTACTTTATCGCATATCTTCTTTCTTTGTCTTAAGTATACTCCATGAGTCGCTAACAGTCAAGCCCAAATATGGGGTTCTGTGAGGCGCTGACAGTATTTTCTGTGAAGCCCAAACAGAGTTCTCTGTGAAGCGCTGACAGAGTTTTATGTCAAGCCTAAACAGGATTCTCTGTGAGGAACTAACAGAGTTTTCTGTGAAGCGCTGACAGAGTTTTCTGTCAAGCCTAAACAGGATTCTCTGTGAAGCGCTGACAGTATTTTCTGTGAGGCCCAAACAGGATTCTCTGTGAAGCGCTGACAGAGTTTTCTGTCAAGCCTAAACAGGATTCTCTGTGAAGCGCTGACAGAGTTTTCTGTCAAGCCCAAACAGAGTTTCCTGTGAGTCCCAAACAGAGTTCTCTGTGAAGCCCTGACAGAGAATCCTGTGAAGCCCAAACAGAGTTTTCTGTGAATCCCTGACAGGATTCTCTGTGAAGCGCTGACAGAAAACTCTGTGAAGCCCAAACAGGATTCTCTGTGAAGCGCTGACAGAGTTTTCTGTAAAGCCCTAACAGTATTTTCGGTTAAGAGTAGAAGGTTGTTCATGATTAGGCTTTTTCTAAAGCCTCAAAAGGCGATATCATGAAAGAAAAAAGCTGGTCTCAAACCCCGATGGGAGCTTGAGACCAGCTCGATCTTGTTAAGTCCCCTATCTCATCGGGGATAAACTTCGTAAAAACAGCGTCAGTCCACCGCTTGATGCATTAGTTCAGCGTTTGAACATACCTGTCCACTTGACGCTGGGCTTCCGCAACAACCTTATCAAACCCCGCATTCTTCAGTTCCGCTATGAGCTGAGGTAAAACCACCGCAGGATCAGACGCGCCCGTATTAAGGTCAGTCCCATATTTAGACCATATGGTCTGACAATTAGCTACCTCAGTACGAATCGGCTCCAGGTCCAGCATAAAGCCTATTACGACCGAAGGCGTGGCTTGCTCGTTCAGCTGTAATACTTCGTCCCAATATCCAGCCGGCACGGTGTCTTCTGGGGTCTCGGTAAAGAAGCTCGCCTCCTGATAGTTGACTAGCGGCCAGTCAGTCCGATCACGGTGAACAGCAGTCCCATTGTTCACATAGTGAAAATGCTTCCCTTCAATACCGTAACCAATCATATCCCGAAGTTTGGTGTCCGTGTTAACGAGTTCAAGAAGTTTCAATGCCTCCACCTTGTATTTGGAGTTGACACTGATTGCGTTCATCGACCCCTGAATGGAATCGGTGGAATAAGACGGGCCAAAATAGAGGGCTGCATCATAACGGTCGATCCCGGCTGAAGTGGCATACGAAGCCGCTACGCCTGACCAAGCCTGAGCCATAAAGAACGGTCGGTATTTGGGAGTCTCGTCCACCATGTTGGCGTCAGGATTGATGATCCCAGCCTCATACCACTGGTGGAGATAATCATAGATCTCCCGGACATCTGACTGTTCCAAAGTGTTGACTACCCGACGATTGGTATCGTCCAGACGCACTCCCAGCGGGGGCAGACCTGCAGCCAAAGAATCGTACTGGTCAAAAGCGATATGCGCGGAACCCCTTGCCAAAAAGAACGGATAGTACCGCTGCCCCTCACCCGCCTTGATCTTCCTGAACGACTGGTCCAGGTTGGCAAAAGAGGTGTCTTCGATATTGAGCTGGTATTTCTGCACAATGGCGTGGTCCCAGAAATGATAGACGGTCTTGGAGGAATCCTTGTAGGTTGGAACCGAATATATCCGACCCTTCACGTTTACTCCCTGCCATAGCACGTCCGGGATATACGCCTGCAGCTTAGGCGTGTGCTGCGGCACGAGGTCAGTCAAATCCGCGAATGCGCCGAGGTTCACAAAACGGTTATACGATCCCAAGTCCGTGAACAGAATATCGTAATATTCCCCGGCATTGATCATCGTGGTAAACCGGTTTCCCGCATCTCCCCAGCCCGCCTGCTTAATATCGACCCGCACTCCGATCTTTTCCTGAGTGTAGTCACTGATAACCTTGAGGTCCTCCGCAAGGTTCCCCTGTCCGCCCCCTATCTGCCACCAGATAAGCGTAGGAACTGTAGACGTCCCTGCAGACGATCCTCCAGCCATCACCATGCTGCCTCCGTTCAAGAGCAGCGCCAGAACGGTCCCGACTAAAAACAACTTCTTCATTCTTTTTCTCCTATTGTAAAAAAATTTGCTCTATTTCAAGTTTTCCGATTATACAACCGAAGATGCTATCTGTCCAACTAAAAAAGCGCATCTCTACTCCCGTGCTGCGCTTCATGGCAAACGCCTAGCCCTTTACCGCTCCAACCGTCAACCCCGACACAAAGTAGCGCTGAAAGAAGGGATAGGCGCAGGCAATCGGCAGTACCGCCACCACGACAATGGCCATACGAGCCGCCTCCTTTGGCATGGAGGCCAAAAGCTGGGCTTGGGAAACCCCTAAAAGCGCGGCGTTCTGCGCTAGGAAGTTGATGTCCCCCAAAAGCCTGTTCAAATAAGCCTGCAAGGTGAAAAGACTGGAGTTGTCAATGTACAGCATGGACGTGAACCAATCGTTCCAGTAACCGAAACTCAGGAATAGCCCAACAGTCGCCAGTACCGGCAGAGACAGGGGGAACACGATCTTGAAAAAGATTGTCAGCTGGCTCGCCCCGTCTATTTTTGCAGACTCAATAACGGAATCTGGTACGGTCGAACGGAAAAAGGTTTTACACAGAATCACGTTATACGATGAAACCGCCAGAGGTATGATCAATACCCAGACTGAATCCCGCAAGTGTAGGAATTGGGCCACGATAAAATACGAGGCAACAAGGCCGCCGTTGAAGATCATCGGGATAAACACAAACCATACGAAAAACTTCTGGAGAAAGTATTCCCGCCGGGATAGCACATAGCCCATAAGCGCGTTGAGGACAACTCCCAGCGCTGTTCCCACACCAGTTACGAACAAAGACATCCCAAGCGAAGGAAGAATCGTCCCCCGCTGTTTGAAGAGATAGCCGTATCCTTCCATTGATAGCTTCCGGGGAATCAGCTGGTAGCCAAATTCCTGTAGGGACTCTTCCGCTGAAAAGGAAATGGATACGACCAAAAGCATGGGAACGATACAGCCCAAGGCCAGTACCACCATAATAATATTAAAGATCAAATTCGATACCGGACTCACCCGTGTGAACCTTGCGATTCCCTTTGTTTTCTGACTCATTTTTGCCTCCTTTTTAGATCATTGCCGATTCTTCATCGATTTTTTTAACAATCCAGTTTACCAGCAGGGTCATAAGACAGGCGGTAACAGCCTGTAAAAACGCCGCGGCCGCAGCCATACCAGTGGTAGAACTCTTGAGCTGTTTATATACGTAGACATCCAGCGTGGTTACCGTGTTGTACAGGGAATTGGAATCCCTCGGTACCTGATAGAACAGACCGAAGTCTGAATAGAAGATATGTCCTGCCGCCATGATGAACATCAGGATAATGATTGTTTTCATCATGGGTATGGTAAGAGACCATATCTGCTGCCATTTATTGGCCCCATCGATAATCGCAGCCTCGTAAATCGACTTGTCCTGTGCGGTGATTGCCGCGAGGTAGACCACCATGCCGTAGCCGATCCCTTTCCACTGGCTCATGAATATGAGGAAGCCGGGCCAGAATTTCGATTCCATATACCAGCGATGAGCCGGAAGCCCCATATCCGTCAGTATACTGTTCGCCATTCCCATGTCATAGCTTAAGAATCCCCACACCAGTGTGGATATCACGACCCACGACAGGAAGTAGGGGAAAAAAAGTATGGTCTGGTACACTTTCGCCGCCGCCTTGTTGTACAATTCACTCACCACTAAGGCCAGCGTAATTGGTATGGCGACGCCCAGCACAAGCATCACCCCGTTGTAGGCCAGAGTGTTACGAACAACCATCCAAATGTCTGGGCTGCTGAGCAGAAATTTGAAGTTTTCAAGGCCAATCCACTTACTTTCCACAACACTTTTGAGGAAGCCGCCGGTGATCCGATAGTCTTTGAAGGCGATGATTACGCCAAACATGGGGAGGTAACAAAAGAGGATATACCAGACCGTAGTCGGTAACGCCAGCAGGGAGAACTGGAGATCGTCTTTTGTCCATCTTTTCTTAACTGTCTTTTCTTTTACCATAATTATCCACTATAAATGATCTATTTTTTTTGTCAAGAAAATTGGGTAGTGATCTACAGAAGCTTTTTTCGTTAAACTAGTCTTAGATTATGGAAAACACTATTGAAATACTGGACACAAGCCTGCGCGATGGGGCGCAGGGGGAAGGAATCACTTTTTCAGTACGCGACAAACTCGCAGTGGTACAGGCGCTTGATGCGCTGGGTGTAACGTGGATCGAGGCTGGGAATCCGGGTAGTAATCCCAAGGACGCGGAGTTTTTTCGCCTTGCCGCAGACCTCAAGCTGGAACATGCGCGGCTCTGCGCCTTTGGCTCTACCCGTAAGAAAGGTGTCAGGCCCGAGGACGACAAGCAGGTCCAGAGCCTGCTTGACGCGAACACCGAGGCGGTAACGATTTTCGGGAAAGGTTCATATCTCCATGTAACCCAGGTGCTTATGGTTGACCCAGCGGAGAATCTCGCCATGATTGAAGATACAGTGGCTTTTTTCAAACAGCATGGCCGATTCGTGATCTACGACGCGGAACACTTCTTTGATGGCTTTGCCGAAAACGCGGACTATGCGTTAAGTACCCTGAAAACCGCGCTTGCTGCTGGCGCTGACCGGATCGTGCTTTGCGACACTAACGGAGGCGCATTCCCCGACGCTATTGAGCAGGGCGTGAAGGCGGCTCTGGGCGTGGCGTCTGGCGCCATGCCTGCCGCGCCTGCTGTGGCGCCAGACACCAGCGCCGCATCCGCTGTCATCACTGGCATACACGCCCATAACGACAGCGACCTTGCCATTGCCAACTCGCTGGCAGCAGTGAAAGCGGGCTGTCGCCATATTCAAGGTACGCTTCTTGGGTTTGGGGAGCGCTGCGGCAATACCGCGCTAGGCTCGCTTATACCTAGTCTGGAACTTAAGCTAGGGCTGCGCTGTTTGCCTCATGGCAAGCTCGAACATATTTCCTCTATTTGCCGGCAGATTGCCGAGATTGCCAATGTCTCCATGCCGGATAACATGCCCTATGTGGGTTCCCGCGCCTTTGCCCACAAAGCTGGTATGCATGCCGATGGTATTCTCAAGCTGCGCGGCTCTTTTGAGCATATTGACCCAACCCTTGTCGGCAATGACCGGCGTTTCCTCATGAGCGAGGTAGGCGGGCGCTCCGCCATTGCCGAGCGCGCGCGGAAACTGGAGCCGTCCCTCACCAAAGAACATCCGGTGGTCAGCGCCCTTGCCGCCCGTCTGAAAGCTCTTGAGGCCGAGGGCTGGCAGTTTGAGGGCGCTAACGGCAGTTTTGAGCTACTGGTACGGCGGGAACTGGGGCGTTATCAACCCCTCTTCAAAATCATTGCCTATCGCGTTGTTACCGAACACCCCAACGGGGAAGCCATTGCCTGCTCCCACGCATGGGCAAAAGTCTGGGTTGACGGCCAGGACGATATCGCCGCTGCCGAGGGAGACGGGCCGGTCAATGCTCTGGACAGCGCCCTCCGCCGAGCGCTCAAACGTTTTTACCCGGAACTGGAACAAATGCGGCTCACTGACTACAAGGTGCGGGTCATTGACGGCAGGGACGCTACTGCCGCCCGCGTCCGCGTCCTCATCGAGTCCACCGACGGGCAGCGAATCTGGTCAACCGTTGGTGTTTCCGCAGACATCATTGACGCCAGCTGCGCCGCCCTGGTCGATTCAATCGAATACAAGCTCATCGGCGACATAGAGCGCCGTTTCAAAGCCTATTTATAGCGGGTCTTATCGAGAACGCTGTATTAAGGAGGAGTGTTATACATTGCACACACCAGCGTTCGCCTGCCGCATCCAATAGCGCTAGGGGCGTTGCGGGACTGGAGTGAGGAGGCGGCAGGCAAGTAGCCGCGACTTCCCCTCTTATATTTTTTTATAGACTTGACCGGGTAACGCGAGATCTGTAGTATTTTATTTCAGATTTGCATAAATAAATCTGCTTAAAGAGGTGTTATGAACTATTCAATCGCGTTAGTTCCCGGAGACGGGATAGGACCAGAGGTTGTAGAGCCGGCGACTGAGATACTTGACGCTGTGGGCGATAAGTACGGCCATGTGTTTAACTATGTGGAACTTGAGGCTGGCGGCAAGGCTATTGACAGTAGCGGCGACCCATTGCCGGCGTCTACGCTGGCGACTGCAAAGGAATGTGACGCCCTGCTTCTGGGCGCGGTAGGTGGGCCGCGCTGGGAAAGCTTGCCCGGACACCTGCGGCCTGAGCGAGCTTTGCTGGGACTGCGTTCTGGTCTCGGCGTCTTCGCTAACCTGCGGCCTGCGGCGCTTTTACCCCAGCTTCGTACTGCCTGTCCGCTCAAAGACGAGGTACTCATCGCTAGTAACCCGGACGGGAAGCCGAGCTTCGACCTGCTTATTGTGCGGGAACTCACCGGCGGCCTGTATTTTGGCGAGCGGGGACGGAGCGGCGATGGTAAGGAGGCGTTTGACACTGAGCGCTACTCGTGGAACGAAATTGAGCGCGTACTGCGCGTGGGCTATGCCGCCGCAGCTGTGCGCCGTAAAAAGCTCTGCCTTGTGGACAAGGCTAATGTGCTTGAGTCTTCGCGCTTCTGGCGGGAGGTCTGTGCGCTTGTGGCAAAGGACTACCCAGACATTGAGACAAGTTATCTGTACGTGGATAACTGCGCGATGCAGCTTATCCGCGCCCCGGGACAGTTCGACGTTATTGTTACCTCAAACCTCTTTGGCGACATACTTTCGGATGAAGCCTCAGTATTGACCGGCTCCATCGGAATGCTGCCGTCGGCCAGCCTTGGCAGTCCCACTGACCCGCTTGCCAAAGATGGCCGGCCAATGGGTATGTACGAGCCGATTCACGGGTCCGCGCCAGACATTGCTGGTCAGGACATCGCCAACCCCTTAGGCACGATACTGTCTGCCGCAATGATGCTGCGTTATTCGTTTGCCTTGGAAACAGAAGCCGTTGCTATTGAGGCGGCGGTGAACGCCGTGCTGGACGCGGGGCTGCGTACACGGGACATTGCCACGAGGAGCGCTGGCGGCGGTGAAAAAATCGTGGGAACAAAAGCTATGGGTAAAGCGGTGTTGAAGGCGCTGGAACAGTAGGGAGCAGCCAAGATAAACACATAGTACGCTCCTAAGCCAAAGGGTAAGCCGCTATCTCGTTGTATTAACGACATAGCGGCTTATGTTTATACGTTTATTGCTTTGATGACTGGGTCAAGGTAATCAGTACGATAAGGCGCATTGAAGGTGTCGGCAAGGATGCGAAGCTGCTCGTCGCTGATGTTGCTGAGGAACCGCGAGTTCATTATTGTGGTATAGACCGTAGCGGCTTTTTCAACTGTTTCAATGAGGCCAAAGGCTTCGTCCAGGGTCTTGCCCGCGCCAAAGATGCCGTGGTGCGCCCACACGCAGAGCCGCGAAACGCGCATCTTCTCGGCTGTGGCGCGGCCTATTGACTCAGTGCCGCAGAGCATCCAGGGCAAGACGCTCACACCGTCCGGGAACACAACAATAGCTTCAATGGACATCTTCCATAGGGTGCGGGTGAAGGTGCGCTCGTCAAGGCTGTGGACATAGGTCATGGCCACGAGGTTTGTGGCATGACAGTGCGTAACCACACGGTTCAAAGGGTCAACCTTGAGCCGCTCAATGTGGCTCATAAGGTGGGCGGGAAGCTCACTCGTAGGCCCGCCGCCGTCGCTCAGTCCCCACAAAAGGTCGGCCTTGGAACCATCGCCGCTGATACGCAGAATCCCAAGATTCACCTCCGGCTCATACTCCACATTTTTGAAATACTTACCCGTGCCGCTTACCACAAAGGTTTTGCCCAAGAGCGGGCTTGCGTCAAACTTGATATCAATGACGCGAATGACTTTGGCTGCATCAAGGTACTCGTTGATCACTCCGTCTTCAAGAAGCAGGCTGATGTTTCCTGCGTTCCTCTCATCCCAGCCAAGACGATACATATTGCTACAGGTTCGGGCAATCTCTTTGATAAAGGGCGCTTTTAAGAGTTCTTCCATAAATAGTCTCCATAAAAAGTAATCACACAACTATATGCGCCGCCGGCAAGACTATCAACACCTATTGGGAGACGTATCCACGAATGGCGCGAATCGCTTTCACCGCCGCAGGGGGCGGGATTCTTTACTGAAACACAGCTCCTGTTGACGCCGACGTTACCTGCTTTGCGTACCGGGCAAGGTAGCCGTGGCTGACTTTTGGCGGTAGGGGTTTCCACTCGGCGCGGCGGCGGGCAAGTTCCGCGTCACTGAGCTTGACGTTGATGGAGCGCGCCGGAATGTCGATAGCGATACAGTCGCCTTCCTCAAGCAGGGCAATGGGTCCGCCTTCGGCAGCTTCTGGGGAAACGTGGCCAATAGCCGCGCCTTTGGTTGCGCCGGAAAAACGACCGTCAGTGATGAGGGCAACTTTATCATCAAGCCCCATGCCGGCAAGCGCCGCAGTGGGCGCCAGCATCTCTTTCATGCCCGGACCACCCTTAGGTCCCTCATAGCGAATCACTACCACATCTCCAGCCTTGATTTTACCAGCCATGATCGCGTCAAAGGCAGCTTCCTCACTGTCAAAGACACGCGCCGCGCCTTCAAACCTGAGCATGGCAGGCGCAACCGCGCTTTGCTTGACTACGCAGGCGTCTGGCGCAAGGTTGCCGCGCAAGGCGGCCAGGCCGCCAGTGGGAGAATAGGGGGTTTCAATGGGACGAAGTATGGCGGGATTGCGATTTATCGCGCCTTTCACCGCGTCCGCGAGGCTTCCGTATACTGTAAGCGCTGATGTATCAATGAGCTGCTTTTTGGCAAGCTCGGCCAGTACCGCGCTCACTCCACCAGCAGCGTGCAGGTCTTCGATAGCGTCATTGCCCGCCGGCGCCAGCTTACAGAGGTTAGGCGTTATCGCGCTTACCTTGTTCAGAAGCTCTGGGAAACTGCCGGCCTCAAGCGAGAATCCAGCCTCATGCGCGATGGCAGGCAGATGCAGCGCTGTATTGGTGGAACAGCCAAGCGCCATATCCAGCGCCAGCGCGTTCATAAACGCCTTTTCCGTGAGAATGGCATGGGGACGAATATCTTTGTTAAAAACATCCAGAGCGATGATTCCCGTCTTCTTGGCAAGCCGTATCCTCTCGGCCATGACCGCCGGAATCGTGCCGTTGCCGGGTAAGGCGAGTCCCAGCGCCTCAGTAACGCAGTTCATGGAGTTAGCGGTAAACATACCAGAACAAGAACCACAGCCCGGACAGGCCGCTTCCTCCATCTCGGCAAGCTCTGCCTCACTCATCTTGCCCGCGCCCACCGCGCCTACTGCCTCAAACATCGAGGTAAGCGTCAGCGGCTTCCCGTTTTTGCGTCCAGCCAGCATAGGCCCGCCTGAAACAAACACCGACGGCAGGTTAAGCCGCGCCGCAGCCATAAGCATTCCCGGTACAATCTTGTCGCAGTTGGGGATAAAGATAAGCGCGTCAAACCCGTGCGCCATAACCATACACTCAATGGAATCCGCGATGAGTTCCCGCGTAACCAGTGAATAGCGCATACCCTCATGCCCCATGGCAATGCCGTCGCATACCCCAATGGCTGGAAAACGCACTGGAACCCCGCCAGCAAGACGCACACCATCCGCAGCAGCCTTCGCTATATTACCTAAGTGGATATGTCCAGGCACAATTTCACTTTCCGCCACCACAATCCCGATAAGCGGACGATCCAGCTCTTCCTCAATAAAGCCCAGGGCTTTGAACAGAGAGCGGTGCGGCGCACGCGCCATACCTTTCTTTACCATATCACTTCGCATATTCACTCCTCATCCATTTTATCCGTTCTCTTCGTATGTTCACTGGCGAATCTTGGGTTACATACCCTTCAATTCGTTATCTAGCAGGGCTTTTTCTTTATTTGAGATAATATTTTTATCAAGGAGTATCCCATCCAATATCTCAAGGTAACTTTTCAAATGCCCAAAATGATTGTTTTTTATCATATCAAGCTCGGTATGTAAGCCATCGATCCTCTGTCCTAGAGATTCGTCTAGGTCTTTAAACCGTTTATCGAAAGATTCGCCTAAGTCTTTAAGCCGTTTGTCGAGAGATTCATCTAAGGAGGTTTGCTTGAAACCATGCTTTATAAACTCTATGCCATGCTTACTAAAACCAATGATAAAAACAATCCCCATCGCGGTAGTTATAATCATCGTTAGGATTGGGGACAAAGAACTAGCAAGTCTTTCTAAAGAATCCCATTCGGTCATTTCTGCTCCTCTGCTCCTTTCACTATCCTTCGTGGAAGCCCTTTCTCTCTATCCGCCTACACGCTCTCTGAGCTTTCTATTCCTATGTTATACCGCAACTTGCTGTATAATGCAAGCCTCGTAAACTCCGCCGCCTCCATCTCGGCAAGCTCGGCTTCGCTCATCTTGCCCGCGCTTATAGCCGCGTCAAAGTAAGCGTCAGCGGCTTGTTGTTTTTGCGTCCAGCCAGCATAAACCACCCGAAACAAACACTGATGGCAGTTAAGTCGCGCCGCAGCCATAACCATGCGCTCAATGGCTGGAAAGCGTACCGGTACTCCGGCACGGCGCACAGGTACTCCGGTATGACGCGCCGGTACTCCGGTATGACGCGGGGCTAAGACACAATCTGCCGCTCTCCTTCCCTCATCCCCGCCTTAAATCTGATTGATGTGATTCCCTTGTTCACTCTTCCTACTTTATCATCTTACTCATTTCATCCAACGTTCTCTTCTTCTGGTGCTTATACATATAGTAAGTGATGATCGATGTAATCAACGCGCCGATGCTGTCCACTGTTAAATCAGACATGGTGTCCCGTAAGCCGCTGCCCTGATACGGTTTCCCCATCATTATTTCCGTGTCTGCTAAATCCCATTTCTGATTGGCGGTGTGAAGAAAAACATCACACCAGAACTCCATCATCTCCCATATAACGCCAGCAGTAACAGCAAAGGTGAATGAGAAAAACGCGATGAGTAAAGGACTGATATCCATGTTAAATTTATAATTGATCTTATAAAGAACGATGAATCCGATAAAGCCGATAATGACCCCTGACAAGGTATGCAGTAAATCATCCCACCAGAAAACAGTGTAGTATAAGTTAAACTGAACGCTTAAAAACGCGCCGGCGCAAATAAACAACACAATAACAATTTCAAGGATATCTGGTATATCAATCTTCTGACGTTTTTCAATGAGAGTGGAACCAAAGCTGAGAGCTAGAGTAACTAAAGACCAGAAAACTAATTCAACGTTGTCCGTGATTCGAGAGAAAAATTCCGCTTTGCTTTCATCCGGGTTTTCCAAGCCCTCAGCAATCGCAATCCCTATATTTACAAATATGGAGAGTATTAACAAGATGCGGATAACAAGAAAGAGATTGTTTCGTATTTTCTTCAGCATAATAACTCCTTTCTGACACCTTCTATTGGGTCAAGTCGCGTTAGCGCGCGAATGTAAAAAGAACAACTCCGCGTCCTCTGTGGTTTTTCTCGACGCCGCCGCTTAGAAACGAAGGCGCGCTTTGGTGGTGAAGCTGAAATGTTGCCCCATTGTTTGCGGGGCAAACTCTCCTTTGTCATCAATGGCGAGTGGGAACTGTGCTGAAAACGTCAGGCTCATGCCCTGAAATAACTCGTGGTAAAAGGAAGCCACTGGCAGAAACGAGGCGTCTTCAATGCCCGCCATGCAGGACAGGCTGGCGTTGGTGTAATCGCTGAACATATATCGGAACATGGCGTAGACGTAGTGGCGCTTGGCGAACAGGCCCGCGGGTGTCGCCGAGCGCGCTGTTATTGAGGACGCGCCGTTGTACAGGTACTCGGCCAGCATATAGAGGTCGCCGTCGAGGAGCGAGTAGTCGAAACCGGCGCTGGCTGAGATGTCATCAATGGCCTCATTATTGGCGGCGTGGTTGTATGTGTAGAGCGCGTCCAGCACCAGACCCAGCTCCACGTCGGCTTTGAGCGAGAGTCCTATCTGATGCCGGCCGTCAGGCGAGGCGCTTTGCGGGGTCTCGAACACATAGAGCGCCTGTATGCTTCCCCAGTTCCAGTCATTGTCTGCGGAAAGCCCGAAACGGAAGCCTTGTCCAGCGCTGTTTATGGCGCTGGCATCCATAAGGCTCTGAGGCGCGGCAGCAAAGGCAAGTACCTTCGCGGCCGCTGGATAGAAGGCGGCGGATGCGCCAATGATGCCGCGAGGTCTGGCATCGGGGAACAGGATATTACGGGGGTTAATGAAGTCCGACGGCCCGAAGACTTGCCCATAACCAAAGCGCAGGGGCATGAGTCCGGCTACAACATCAACCGCATCGCTGTTTACCTGAAAGTAGAGGCGCTCTAGTTCCATTGCCGCCGCGTAGTTGTCGCCGGCGATGTACGGCGAAGAGCTAAACCCCGTTGATGCGGCTGCGTTCATGGCAGCGGCAGTGTTAAGCGAACTGCCCGCAGCAGCAATGAGGTTAAATGCGCCGTAAAACCGCGCATAATCCCCGATGTCCGTACGTATGCGGAGGTTAGCGTACTCCTCAATGCCGTAGGAAAACGCCTTATCTTTGCCCGCTCCTGCGGCAAGGTTCACGGTACTGTCAAACAGTCCTGAAATCTGCATATCCTGCCCCGCTAATGGCGTCAGACACCATACCAACACGAAGCAGACCGTCATACTCTTATGAAAGTTCATTTTGTCTTCTCCTTTATTGCGCGGTATGCCGCGCTTCTCCTCTGTCCCCGCTCATGGTGTCAGACACCATAAGAGCCCCAACCAAATGCTGCGCGTCTCCCGCGCCGCTCCATTGCCCCGCTTATGGTGTCAGACACCATAAGAGCCCCAACCAAATGCTGCGCGTCTCCCGCGCCGCTCCTCTGCCCCGCTTGTGGCCCCACACATACCAGTACACACTGCCCGCTCGTGGCGCCAGATACCCGTTGCCCCGCTCTCGGTGTCAGACACCATAACAACGGTCATACTGTAGGAACTGACACCTAGTTCCTCTAGGAACTAACCTCTAGTTCCTTATGGGAACTAACCTCTAGTTCCTTATGGGAACTAACCTCTAGTTCCTTATGGGAACTAACCTCTAGTTCCTCTAGGAACTAACACCTAGTTCCTTATGGGAACTAACCTCTAGTTCCTCTAGGAACTAACACCTAGTTCCTCTAGGAACTAACACCTAGTTCCTCTAGGAACTAACCTCTAGTTCCTCTAGGAACTAACCTCTAGTTCCTTATGGGAACTAACCTCTAGTTCCTTATAGGAACTAACCTCTAGTTCCTTATGGGAACTAACCTCTAGTTCCTTATGGGAACTAACACCTAGTTCCTCTAGGAACTAACACCTAGTTCCTCTAGGAACTAACACCTAGTTCCTTATGGGAACTAACCTCTAG
>JAIRMT010000191.1 GCA_031258505.1 Treponema sp. | reverse complement strand
GAATTGGATATACATGTTGAAAGCGGCTCTGCAATAGTGAAAGATTTTAGCGGGGAAGGAGTGTTTGATATTAGCTCCGGCTTTCTTAATCTGGGAGTGGCTGATATGAAGGGCGATATATCTGTTTTTATGGGCAGCGGCTTTCTTAATCTGGAAATCGATGAAAATGTTTCCTGTACGCTGGATATGGAAATGAGTTCTGGTCTCTTCAATGGAACAAGCGTATCCGCGAGGCGACCTATAAAAGTTACAGAAACCATTGGAACAGCCCCTGAACATACGCTCACTCTGGATTCTTCTTCAGGATTCGTAAAGGTAATACGGCCATAAACGGCATAAGCAGACTATTATTATGAAGAAGATGCAGGCGCTGGTTTATTGGATGAGCTGCATGGTAATAGTCTGCTCTTGAGAGGCGTTCTGCGCTTTGCGGGTATTATGTTTCCCAAGTATATCATTGATGAATTGAGGCGCTCATGACATTAGCCGCATTACTCGACATAGCGTTGTGTCTGTTGTGTGTGGCGCCGTATGTCCGCCATAGCGTCCACATCGGCTGAGTTTCTATGCGTTTGTCCTTAAATGGTGAAGACGAAGCCTTGACACTTATGCTTATGTTTGTTATGATAGAATTGCCCTGTGATCAGGAACCATGCGAGCAAGCGCCGCCTAACCCCGCCAGGTTCGGAAGGAAGCAACGGTAAGTGGAAGCCTGTTGCGCCGTGGCGCAGGTTTCATGGCCTTCGGGTCTTGCGACCTGCCCCTGATTACGGGGTTTTTTGTTCGCGCAAGGCGGAGTATACTGGAATCATGGCTTATGAAGTAACCGCTACTAGGCGGCGTCCCAAAACATTCGATGAAATGGCTGGTCAGGAATTCGTTGTCGCTACACTCAAGAGTTCCATTGAAAGCAAACAGATTGCTCACGCTTATCTGTTTTCCGGACCGCGGGGCTGCGGCAAAACCAGCGCGGCGCGTATCCTTGCCCGCTCGCTCAACTGCGAGAAAGGGCCCACAGCCGCGCCCTGCGGAGTCTGTCCGAGTTGTCTTGAAATCGCGCGCGGCGCCAGCCTTGATATCATCGAGATTGACGGCGCATCCAACACAGGCGTGAACGATGTGCGGGCAATCAAGGATGAGGTATTGTTTCCGCCTAATGCTGGTCGTTACAAGGTTTACATCATTGACGAAGTACACATGCTTTCAAACAGCGCCTTCAACGCCCTGCTCAAGACCATTGAGGAACCGCCGCCCTACATTGTGTTTATCTTTGCTACAACAGAACTGCACAAGGTTCCGGCTACCATCAAAAGCCGGTGTCAGCAGTTCGCCTTTCGGCTCATTCCCATTGAAACCATTGCGGGCATACTGCGCGATACCTGCGTGGAACTGGGCATACAGGCTGAGGAAGAGGCGCTTTTCTGGGTTGCGCGGGAATCAACCGGTAGCCTGCGCGACGCCTATACCCTGTTTGACCAAGTGGCGTCGTTTTCGGACGGGAACATTCGCGCCAGCCTGATCCGCGAAAAGCTGGGGCTTATCGGCCTTGATACGCTCAACGCCCTTGCCGAAGCCTGCGTACAGAACGACACTGCCCGCGCCCTACTTTTGGTTGACGAAACCCTCAGCGCTGGTGTGGCGGTTGAGCAGTTCATCATTGACCTTGCCGGCTACTACCGGAGCCTGCTCTTCATCAAAGCTGGCGTTACCCGCGATTCTCTGCTTGAATACAGCCCGGAGCGTTTTTCAACGCTGACGCTTGAGCGGCTGGACACGGGCCGGCTTGAACACGCGCTGGAACTCCTGCTTGGTCTGTACCGTGATATTCGCTATTCCATATCGCCGCGTTTTGATCTTGAAACAGTGGTATCAAAGCTCTGCTGGCTTGATCGGTGGATTTCTCCCCGCGATCTGGGTATAGCCGTTGCTGGTCTTCAGCAGATTCTTGGGACAGGCGTTTTGTCCAGTCCCGCACAGGCCAGAATCAACGCGCCTCAGTCATCGTATAACGCGCCGGTTGCGGCAGCGGGAAGCGCTATGCGGGAAGTCCCTGACCGGCCCTCCTTAAGCGAGGGCTTCAAGCGCATTGTGGCCGCGAGAGCCGCCGCTAATAACCCTATGGCTAACGGCGAGATTACGAGAGAGACGCCGCCGCCTTATGCGCCGCGCGCGCAAGCGCCGATAAGTCAGTCGCCTTATGCTGCGACACAAGCGAAGGCAATGCGCCTCTCAACAGCGCAGGCGTCAGGGTCTCTGACACCGCCAGCGCCGCGTGAACAGGCCGGCATACCGCGCCCATTCGCGCCGGCTCAGACCGCGCCGCAACAGGCGGCTGAGATACCCCAAGTGGCGCGAGTCATTCGTCTATTTGGCGGAACCGTCGTTAGCGGGCAAGAGTGATGAGTTATATAAGAAATATATTTATAATTAACATAAGGAGTTATAACATGAACATCAATCCCTTTGATATTCTCAAAAACGCTCAGAAGATTCAGGAACAGATGGGCGCGTTTCAGGAAAAACTCGGCAATGTCGTGGCAAACGGTTCAGCGGGCGGCGGTATGGTTGAGATAGACCTGAATGGCCGAATGGAACTTCTCGCGGTGCGTATCGCGCCTGACGCGATTGATACTGATGATATCGAAATGCTGCAAGACCTCATCATCGCCGCGTATACCAACGCTCAGGAAAAGATAAAGGAGGCCGTCAACCGTGAAATGGGAGCGCTTGCGGGTATGCCCGGTATGCAATCGCTCTTTCCGGGCATGGGGAACTCGTGAACGCCATTGACCGGCTGGTCGCGCTTTTTTCCAAATTGCCAGGCATTGGGAAAAAAAGCGCGACCAGACTTGCCTACTATATACTTGACGCAGACCCATCTTATGCGCGGCTTCTGGCTGAACAGCTTGCGAGTCTTCACACCCTGATCAAACGCTGTTCAGTCTGCGGCAGTTTCACAGAAACCGACCCTTGCCCTATTTGTACTGACCAAGACCGCGACGTTACTGTTATCTGTGTGGTTGAACGTCCCCAGGACGTGCGGGTTATTGAGGAATCACGCGAGTTTCATGGCCGCTTCCACGTGCTAGGCGGCCTTATCGCGCCATTAGACGGTGTCAGTCCCAGCGACCTCGCTATCGGCTCGCTTCTGAGCCGCGTACGCGCTGAAGGCACGCGGGAAGTGATTCTGGCAATAAACCCAACAGTGGAGGGCGATACCACCGCGCTCTACATCCAGAAACTACTCAAAGAATCCAACCTTCTTGTTACCCGCCTCGCCTCCGGCCTTCCGGTAGGCGGGGACCTTGAATACACCGACCGCCTCACCCTGTCGCGCAGCTTTCGGGGCAGGGTGAAGATAGACTGAGGTTGCGGCTACGCATTATCACCTACTGTTATATGAGCGCCCAGGGAAGAAAGTCTGCTGACAAGGTGTTCATACCCGCGCTCTATCTGATAAACATTGCGAATGATGCTGCGGCCTTGTGCGCACAGGGCCGCGATCACCATAGCCATACCAGCGCGCACATCAGGACTATGCAGTTCCGAGCCAGTGAGCCGCGTTGGGCCGGAGATAACAGCGCGGTGCGGGTCGCAAAGCACGATACGCGCACCCATAGCGATGAGCTTATCCACAAAAAACATACGCGACTCAAACATCTTCTCGTGAACAAGCACAGTGCCAGTAACCTGTGTGGCAACTACTGTGATGATGCTCGTGAGATCAGGTGGAAACCCAGGCCAGGGCGCGTCGTCAATCTTGGGGATCATACCGCCAAAATCACAGTTCACTTCCAGCGCCTGTTCATTGGGAACGTGGATCGTCTCTCCCTCATGCTCCCAGAAAATGCCGAGTTTGCCAAAAGCGATCTTGCAGGGACGAATGTCGCGCTGCAAAATTCCTTCTATATATAAGTCTCCATGGGTCGCCGCTGCAAGACCGATGAAGGAACCGACTTCCATGAAATCAGCCCCAATCGTAAAATCGCAACCTGAAAGGCGTTGTGCGCCGCGTATTGTAAGGATGTTGGAACCAATACCCGTGATTGATGCGCCCATAGCCACGAGCATACGGCAGAGGTCCTGCACATGCGGTTCACTCGCGGCGTTAGTGAGAATCGTCTCACCCTTTGCCAGAACCGCTGCCATGATCGCGTTTTCCGTAGCTGTTACCGACGCCTCATCAAGGAAGATGTCTGCGCCGCGCAGTTCGCTTGCGGTAAAGATAAAGGTACCGTTGGTTTTCACGGTTGCCCCCAGTTCTGTAAGGGCCATGAAGTGCGTATCAAGCCTGCGCCTGCCAATCACGTCGCCGCCCGGCGGTGGCAGTATGACCTTGCCGGTTCGCGCCAGAAGCGGCCCGGCGAACAGAATAGATGCCCGAATCTTCCGCGCATATTCAAGCGGAATCTCCGCGCCGCTGATGTCGCCCAGACTCATTCGCCAGGCGTTCGGTCCTATTGCCTCAATAGAGCCGCCTAGTGCGCGATAGACAGAAAACATGACTTGTACATCTTCAATATCAGGGATGTTCCTGAGTATAACAACCTCGTCGGTTAAAAGGGCTGCGGCAATACAAGGCAGCGCAGCGTTTTTGTTCCCGCTTGCCCTGATAGTCCCGCTTATGGGGCGTCCGCCCTCAATAAGATACTGATTCATACTGACAGTATCGGCGCTATGACGCGGAAAACCTTGTCCAGCCGCTACGCGCTTCGACCTCTTACCTGCATCCACTCGACCCGAATTAATCTATTTTCCAGTCTGCATTACTGGGGTTTGAAGGGACATCCAGCTAGGGTGAAGTGAAAATATCCGGCCAAACGCCGAAACCAATGGGTACTCGCTTTGAATAATTGAGCAACGCTGCTGTAAGTCTTCCGTTTTGTCGAGAGAAATTATACCGGTTATCCGCGCCAGGATGCCAAGGCTTTCCGCCAAGGGGCGGCGCAGGCTCAAGCGGCCGGAAATGGAGTTGACCAGTTTATCTGACATAGTATCCTTCCTTAATAATATAAACTACGAATAGTCATTCCAAAATCATTTCACCATTAACAAATGATTCATAAAGATAAGCGGGATTTTCAAAATAGGCGCTGCTGTTTAGGTTTTCAATTTCCCGTGATATAAACGATTGATATACTTCCATAAGAGTATGTATAATATCCGTCCCCTGTTTTCCACAAATATCAAGAATAAGGCGTTTATATACCTTTCCTATATCCCAATGGGAGGGAATATGATATTGACAGTAAGCTATATTATCAAAATCCCCCGAAGGTATGGAATATTCCATTATAAACCTCTTGGTTATTTTATCAATGTTTTCGCAATGGTAAACATCGGCTAATTCATATATATGCGTAAGACCGTCTTTGCCAATGGCGTTTACAACAGCGTCCCGATGATTCAATGTTTTACGGGCGATGTATTCTATCAGACCGCATACAAAAAATAAATCGTTATCCCTTTTATCTTCCCGTCCATTCACGATTTTTTTATCTCCTCTTTGCCCTGAAAAAACAGGCATTGTAATGCCTCTGAGGAAAAACTTTTTTTCCCTGACGTATTTGTTAAAGCATAATAATCCCTTTCTCGATATTCGGTTCTTGTTAAAGGAGTTCCCAACCAAGGGCATCTCGGATCATTATCAGGATTTTTATAATTTGCTATCTGTTGTTCATTGCGTTTTAGCAAATTAGGAGTGAAACTTTCATTTTTTCGATAAGCTAAAATATGATTATGAGTTTGTGCGATACCCGTGCTATTATTACCAGGAGTATCCTTAGATTGCCATACAATGTTTGCTAGAAAATTTGATCTTCCACAAATTTCATCACAAACAATTTTTAGATAATGAACTTCACTGTCATCAAGTGTTATCCAAATACTGCCGTCCTTGGAAAGCAATTTATACAGTAACTCCATTCTATCCCGCATAAGTCCAAGCCAGACTGAATGTTCTATCCCATCGTCGTAATGCTCAAAGGTGCTGCCGGTGTTGTAGGGCGGGTCAATGTAGATACATTTTACTTTGCCGGTGAATTCCTGTTCCAGGGCTTTTAACGCAAGAAGGTTATCGCCGAAGATGAGGCGGTTGTCGAAAATGTCGTTTTTACCGACGCGGTGTTTGGCGTGGCAGCTTTTGGCCGGGTCTTCCAGCAGGATGCGAGGTTCGAGGCGGGGACGGTTTTCTTTGCCTATCCAGGTTAGTTCTAGGCGTTGGGGGTTAGACATGATATTCCCTTCTTTTTTTTTAATATATAGCTAATATTAAATTTATCATGTTAATAACCGAGTTTATTTAACATATTATCAATTTCCATTTTGGAATTTTCCAAAAATATTTTAGCACATTCAACACAATAACGACTTATTTTTTTCCATTCTTTAACGCACAAGCGATTATCATCTTTCTCCCCCGCGCAAGACATTGAGGGTCTGCGCCCATACATTCCTCACCTCAACAATGCTTTCCTAGTATACCCCACCTTGAGTTTTTGTCAATATCTCCAATCAGTTTGTCCCGGCGTCGGTCATCCCCGCGTTAAGTATAAGCCGCTTCCACCGCAAACGACTTCCCGCTGCCCCGCGCCGTTATCGCCGCCTTTTTCCCCTCGTGTTCCAGCGCCAGTTCGACATATTTAAGCACAATACCCAGATCAATCATTTGAAGGCCGCCCACAAGCAGTTTGCCTATGCCTTGTCCGTTATAGCGCACCGTTACTTTTCCCGGCGAAAAATCCAGCTTCCACGGTTGGAAGTTGGCGGCGGAAGGCGCAAGCCGCGCGGCGCGGGCCACGGCGTTGTCCTCGTTGCTGATTTCCCAAACGCTCTTGCGCTTGAAGTCCTGTTCTCCGGCGCGAAAAGGCGCGTCGGTTTTGCCGAACGCCAGCAGGCAGCGGTAGTCTTCCCGCTTCTCCACTGGTTTTGCCATGCCCATCCACAGGCTGCCCAGTCCCCTGCTTTGCGCATACAAGTCCAGGCCCTGAAGCGCATACCCGATGTTGAGGGCAGCGGCATCGCCGTCTCCGGCAAAGGCCAAAACCGCGTGGGGAGCGGCGCAACCCCTGAGCTTATCGGCGTTCACGATCTCGAAGCGGGCGCTCTGCCCTGTCAACTGTTTTGCGCTATCGAGAAACTGCCGGATATCGGCCAAATCCCTCTCATTCAGCGCTTTTTTGTCATAGCGCCGCGCGCTGCGGCGGACAAAGATGGTTTCATAGGCGGTCATAGTGTTTTACTCCTTCTCTTTGATGTTCCAAACTCCGATTCAGCAGCTCAGAACTCCGATAATTCACTTCTGAACCAAATTAGCCTAGCTCAGAACTCTGATAATTCACTTCTGAACCAAATTAGTTTAGCTCAGAACTCCGATAATTCACTTCTGAACCAAATTAGTTTAGCTCAGAACTCCGATAATTCACTTCTGAACCAAATTAGTTTAGCTC
>JAIRMT010000098.1 GCA_031258505.1 Treponema sp. | reverse complement strand
CAATAACATTCGCTGTTTCATCAGCAATTCCCAACGCTATTATGCTTGTTCTCTATCCTTTCCGCTCAGGAAAGGGTTATGAGCTGCTCTTGCGTTCCCGCTCTTATAATATGACTTGCCCGTTGAAACGAATGGCTTGTCCGTTAAAATTTCTGACTCGTCCGTTAAAATTTTTGACTCGTCCGTTTAAATTTCTGGCTCGCCCGTTTCAACTTTTGACTCGCCCGTTTCAACTTTTGGCTCGCCCGTTTCAACTTTTGACTCGCCCGTTGAAATTTTTAACCCGCCCGTTTCAACTTTTGGCTCGCCCGTTTCAACTTCTGACCCGCCCGTTGTGGGGATTTAAACCCCCGGGGTTTCACGTGAAACACGCTACTCATTCACCAGTCCCGGCAATAGGCTTGCAAACATCCACCCATGCTTGATTGCGGGAATATTCGTTAAGTTCCTCCAGGGTAAGCCCTATCGCCGAATTACCACTGCCACAGGCAGGAAACACCCTATCAAAGCGTTTTAAGGAGCTATCCAGATACACCGCTACCCCTTCAGGCAACCCAAAGGGACAAACCCCGCCAATGGCATGACCAGTACGACGCAGCGCTTCCTCTGGAGATAACATCCGGGCTTTAACCCCAAAACGATCTTTGTACTTGCGGTTATCCAGTTTCATGTCCCCCGCAATAACCACTACCACAACCGCCTCTCCGTGGCTCAAGGCTATGCTTTTGGCTATCCGGGCGGGTATACAGCCCAATGAAGCAGCTGCCTCAAGAACCGTGGCAGTGGAGTTTTCAAGCTCGATAATATCCTGGTCTCTGCCCCATAACTTCAAATAAGATCGAACCCTTTCAATAGACATACTTTACCTACCTTATAGTTGATCAGCTGCTTGCTCCCCTATAAGAGGCGCAAAGAACTCAAAAAGGCGAGGGGAATGGGAGGTCCCAGCGCTTCTTCCACTGAGCGCCCTCGTCCCATGCTGCCCCTTCCAAATTTGTTCATAATAACTACGCCTTTATACTGGAACGGTAAAAAGAGTTCAATAGAGAATCCCCGCCATGAATAGCGCGCCATTCATGGCGGGATACTAAACCCCACGCTAAGGGCGCTGTCGCGTTTCTTATGAGCGCGTGGATTGAACAAACAAACAGAAGGGATAAAACGGCTTGCTCTCCATAGCGGCTTACCAGTATTCTGGGATTATGTTTGAAACCATTGTGGGGCAAGGCGCGGTGAATCAGCTTGCCCGTGATAAAGTCGCGGGGAAGCTGGCGCCGTCGCTTCTGTTCGCGGGACCGCCAGCGTCGGGTAAGGGAAGCGCGGCGCTTGAGCTTGCTCGCGTCCTGTCCTGCGAACAGGCTAACGCGCCAGAGGATTGCGTCTGCACTTCCTGTGCCAGACACCGCGCGCTTGCAGACCCGGACACGCTGCTGCTTGGGTCTCGCCCGTTTTACGCTGAGATTGCCGCCAGCGCCGCCGCGTTTCAGCGCGATACAGCGGCTGGGCGAACCCTGTTTATCCGCGCAATACGCAAACTCCTTGCCCGTTTTTCGCCGGACCTGTGGGAAGAAGACGCTAAGTTTAACAAGATAAGCGCGTACCTCGTTGCTCTGGAAGAAGATATTGACGCGCTCAACCTAGCCAAAACCGAAGCCGCGCTCAAAAAACGGGTTGATTCGATACTCAAGAACGCGCTGAAACTGGAAAGCGAGGGCATGAGCGACCTCATACCCATTGCGCAGATCAGACGCGCTGCTTACTGGAGCCATCTTGCGCCATCCGGCAGACGGAAGTTTCTCCTCCTTGAAAACGCCGATCGTATGCAGGAAGGGGCGCGTAACTCGCTGTTAAAGCTCCTTGAAGAACCGCCCGCATCGTTGACCGTTGTGCTTACCAGCGCCCGTGAGGGAACTTTGTTACCAACGATACTGTCGCGCCTGCGGCCATACCGCTTTGTTCAGCGCCCGCCAGAACTTGAGGCGCAGGTCATACAGAGCCTTTTTCGTGAAGAAAGCGCTAAGGGCATTGGCGCGTACCTCGACTCGTTTCTGCCAGTGTCAGCCGAGAGCCTGCAACCGCTCGCTGCGTTTCTGGCCGCTTCGATTGCCCTTAAAACAGTGCGGCTTTTGCGGCGCGCGGGTCGGCCTTTGCCTGAAGAACTAGTGGCGCTGGGTAAGATAAGCGCGCCTATAGCGGAAAACGCTGGTCTTGGCAGACCAGGCACTGACGCCAAAACAGTTATCGCCAAAGTCGTTGATGGCGCTGGAGGTTTCGAGCTGCGAAGCCTGTTTCTGCGCTTCTTGAGTAGCCTGCTGGCGCTGGTTTCCGAGAGCGCCGCTGGGGAACTTACTCATACCCCGAATATTGGGCGCGATATTTGGCGAAAATATACGGGAGAGGCGGCAAACGCCGTGGGAACCTATAACCAGAGTCCCGCTCTGGCGCTGGAACGTTTGATGAGCGCCTTACCCAGCGAACTTGCGCGGAGCTTTGGCGTATAATAAGGATGCTATGCGACAATTCATCAGACGAGCCTTACAAAAACTAAATAAACTGACCGTAGAGCAGATACAGGCTCTGCTCTTTTCAGCAGCGGCTGAAATCGACCGGCTGGAAACAGTGCTTGATTCACTCACCGAGGGGATTCTTGTCTGCGATACTGAGCATAACCTGATTATGGCCAACAAATACGCGGAACGCTTCCTGTCGTTGAACGTGAGCGAGGGAAGCGAGCCAATCTGGACGCAGATTCAGGACGATATAGTGGCCAGGTTCTTTGAGACCACGCTCCAAAGTGGGGATCGGGTACAGGAGCGGGAGTTTGATGTGGAGGTTAATGGTAAACAGCGGCTTCTCTCCTTCAATGTGCTGCCTCTCGTGCGCGACCGGCAGGTCTGTGGTTCCCTGATCTATATTGAAGATATTACCGAGAAGCGGAGTAAAGAGGCGCTTATGCGGCGTATGGAAAACCTCGCCAGCCTCACTACGCTGGCAGCAGGTGTCGCGCATGAGATAAAAAACCCGCTCGGCTCGCTTTCGATTCATATTCAGCTTATCCAGAAGGTAACCAATGCCAACAAAGCGGCTTATTTCGAGGAGCGTGAGCCGGATGACAGTAGCGAAACAGCCAGATATTTCAAGCTTTTGGATAAATACCTTGCTGTGGTGAATGAGGAGATTGACCGCCTGAACCATATTGTCGTAGACTTTCTCTTTGCCGTGAGGCCAATGGATATGGACCTCCGCGAGGGGGACATTAACGAGATCATCAGGGAACTCATCAGTTTTGTCGGTGTTGAACTGGAGCAGACCCATATTGCCAGCGAATTACGGCTTGCTAAGGACCTGCCGGCCATTAGCTTTGATGAACGCCATATAAAACAGGTTTTGCTAAACCTTATCAAAAATGCCATAGCAGCCATGGCCGAGGGCGGCGTACTCACGGTTATAACCGAAGCGACTGATACAGAGGTCTTTATCAGGATCAACGATACGGGGATTGGGATTCCAGAGGAGGATCTGTCAAAGATTTTTGAGCCATACTTCACCACTAAAGCGACTGGTTCGGGACTTGGTCTGACACTCGTGTTCAAAATTATCCGTGAGCATCGAGGAGAAATCACGGTTAAGTCCAGGCCCAACGAGGGGACGTGTTTCACCATTTCCCTGCCCATTCCCCAGAAGGAATGGCGGCTCATTGGCTATGGCGGCGACAAGGCTGAGACCGCGCCGCATGACACGTATTATGGGGAAACTTCTATTGAAGAATTGCGCCGGCTGGGTAGTCTTGGATAAGGAAAGGAGCGCGTAACAATGAAATTCAGATTATTAGTAGTTGATGACGAAAAACACATACGGGAAGGTTTGGCCGAGTACCTTGAGCTGGATAGCTATGAGGTTATAACTGCAGCTCGGGGAGATGAGGCGTGGAAACGCTTCCAGAAGGGCGACATTGACCTGGTTATCACTGATCTTCGTATGGATGGCTTAAGTGGGGAAGAACTTCTCAAGCGTATTGTTACGGAAGCCCCGGGTATGCCGGTCATCATGCTCACTGGACACGGGAGTGTGGACAGTGCAGTTGCGGCCATGCGGAATGGGGCTTACGATTTTCTCACCAAGCCGCCCAATCTTGAGCATCTTTCATTTATTGTCAAACGAGCGCTCCAGAATCGGGAACTTGCCCAGAAAAACCGGCGTATGGAAGAAGAACTGGAACACCAGAAGCAGTTTGAGACCATCACCGGTACAAGCGCACCCATGCGAAAAGTGTTTGACACCATAAGCCGCGTTGCCCCGTCCAAAGCCTCAGTTCTCATTACTGGCGAATCCGGCGTGGGCAAGGAACTAGTGGCCGACGCTATTCACGGCCTGTCGCCTCGTGCGAAAAAGCCGCTTATCAAGGTACACTGCGCCGCACTTTCTGAAAGCCTACTCGAAAGCGAACTGTTTGGCCATGAAAAGGGCAGCTTTACCGGCGCAGCGAGTCGCCGACGCGGACGGTTTGAGCTTGCCAATGAGGGAACGCTTTTTCTCGATGAAATTGGCGAAATCGATCAGAATATCCAGATAAAACTCCTGCGCGTTTTGCAGGAAAAAAAGTTTGAGCGACTTGGTGGTGAGGAAACCATTGAGACTGATGTGCGTATTGTTGCCGCTACAAACCGCGATCTCAAGGCGGAAATCGAGAAAGGTAACTTTCGTGAAGACCTTTATTTCCGTCTTAACGTAGTAACGATTCTTGTTCCTCCTCTGCGTGAACGTAAGGATGACATTCCGCTCCTCATCACTGCGTTTTTGCGGGAGTTTGCCGAAGAAAACAGCAAGCGAATCGAAGGCATCAACGAAAAGGCCCGTGCTGCGCTCTACTCCTACGACTGGCCGGGCAATGTGAGGGAACTGCGGAACTGCATGGAGAGCGCTGTGGTTATGAGCAAAGGCAGTATCATCACCGAGGACGACCTGCCGCCCACGCTTCGCGCTCAATCAGACGAGGGCTGGATACGTATTCCTCTGGGAACAAGCCTTGAAGAATCCGAGCGTATCATCATCCGCGACACGCTTTCGTTTCTTAAAGGGAACAAGAGCCGTACTGCTGAAACACTTGGCATAGGCCGCAAGACCCTGCACCGCAAACTGGCGGAAATGAATGGCGATACCACCAGCAACGATACTGACGGGGAAGATTAAGCTATAGTGCTTCCACGAAAATTGCTGAAATTCTAAAAACGCGGATGAGCTTCTCCTTTGCAGGAGCGAGTGACAGAACGCGGGGATATAGACCCCAAACGGTGAAGGTCATAGTAGGGGCGCGGGAAGCGCCCTTCATCAACCTTGTCGTGTTGTCGTGGACATAGCCAGCAGGCACGCGCCCGCAAGCGCAGTCCGGCGCGGGGTAATGGGCGTTATATCAGGACATTCCGCGGCTAACAGTGTTGTCAGGTGTTCGCGGACGATTTCGTCATGTTCCATAACGCCGCCAGCGAGTACCAGCGTCCGGTTCGTTATATGCGGGGTGCGAGCAATGAGCGAGCGTACGAGGAGCGCCAGTTCCGCTGCACTGCTTTGCAGTATGTCGAGAGCCAGTGCGTCGCCATTACGGGCCGCAGCTGTTACGAGCGGGGCAAGGGCAGCGATGTCAGCCTTATTCGCGTCGTGATGGACATAGCGGATTAGGTCTGAGCTGTTACTGAGCTTACAGGCAGACAGGAGCGCCGCTGTCATACTTGTGGGAAGGTCGCGCTGCTCTTCACTTCGCAGGCTACGGGCAATGGCGCTCTTGCCGATCCAGGCTGCCGCGCCCTCGTCGCCTAAGAGATAGCCAAAGCCGCCAGCCCGCGTGAGGGTTCCGTCGCGGGAACGGGCCAGCGCCAGCGAGCCAGTTCCCGCGATGAGGCAGTAGCCTTCATGTCCGTCAAGCCCGCCGCACAAGAGTATTTCGCCGTCGGTGCAGAGCTTTACCGGAACATCCGCGCCGAGAAGCATATCGAACCAGCCGTGAAACAGCGTCAGCTCGCTCTGCCGCGAAAGACCCGCGCTTCCGATACAGCCCCCTGCAAGCGCGCCGCGCTCTATGCCTGCCTGCTGTAAGGCGCTATTAAGCAAGGCCGCGAGGTTTTCAAAAACTGTCGCCTCTGGTACCGAATAGATGTTAGTGCTGCCCGCCTCACAATGAGCAAGAGTCTCTCCCGCGCGGTTGATAATGGCAATACGCGAGCGTGTTCCTCCACCGTCAATGCCGAAAAAATAGTTTTTCATGAGGATTTGTTTTTTTTATCCTTTCCCTTTTTATTAGCCGCGCCGCTTGTTTTTGCGGGCTGTTTGTCATTGTTTGGTTTTGACGTTTTTTTCGCAGGCGGAGGAGCGCCTATACGCCTGCGAAAACGCGCTGTATAGGAAACCAGCGCAATATACAGAATTGCCACAAGCGTAACTGCGATTACTTGCCACGACTTTATGACCTGAATTAGAAAGTCTTTCAATTCATCGGAAATCATGGTCTTATCCTAAGAGAATAATGTTACATTTGCAAGGGTAAATAAACTAAGGTTTATCCATGAAAGGACTTCGCAACTGATTTGCGGAGCGCTTGCTCCATTCGCCTGCTTCAGGGTGAAGGCTCAGAAGGGTCCAGAGCCTCCGTCCAAGAATCGGCTTGCCATCAGCATAGAGCGCGGCTGCAAAATAATAGATGGTCTTAAAGTATTCGCAGTCTGCCATGTATGCCACGAGAAGCGGATTATGGTAGGCGTCAGTGATGAGGGCGTCCAGCGTACTAAAGGCAAAGTCGTACTGGTGACGGATAAGCTCCTGAACCAGAATCGTGTTCTGGGTCAAGAACGCAATCATAAGGTGTTCAGCCGCCGGACTAAGCCGGTCTGCGGCATAGCCTTCGGGCCTGGACGCTTCTGTGGCGTAGTAATGCAAGCCCAAGAGCCGGTATGCCCGTTCTGTTGCGGTGTTATTATGTCGATAAATCATCAAAAGCCGGTTAATGCCACTCTCGGTCAGTATTCTGGTCATGGCGCTCAAGATTGTGGTGGGGCCTGCATACAGGGAATCCTGCGCGAGTATCTCCATAGCCCGGGTTTCCATCTCGCCGTATTCCTCTTTGATCTTGAGGAGTTCCACCATTTTATAAAGAATTTCCGTATCAAACGCGGGGTTTTCAAGAAAAGCCCGCTGTTCATGGGCTTTCTTGTACTGTACAAGGGCTACTTCAAGCTCGCCTTCCATGCGATAGGTCTCAGCGATCCAGTATTCGGCTTCAGGGAACGCCTTCAAACGGTCAAGTTCCTCAAGCACCCTATTGGCCGACCCGTTGATAGCTGCTTTGGACACGCGGTAATACACTTCCTCAATCGCGGCGGCAGCGTTTATATGATAGCGTTCAACTATGTATGGCTCGATAAGTTCAAGCGAATCCCCCATGCGGCGCACTTCCGGGATTGAAAGCACGACGATCATAGCGTCCTTCATACGAGTATACATATCACGGCGATCCCGCCTCGCGTCCTCAAACGCTATGAGCGCGTTTCCATAGTCTCTATTGCGAAAAAGCTGTTTTCCCCGCTCAAGGCTATACCAGTATGGCCGCTCGGCCTGCCTCTGAGCCCAGAGAGGCAAGCTAGATAATAGAAGAAAAACGATAGGCATGAATTTTTTCATAAGAATCACGGCGTGGAAACCCAAGTCTTTAGACTGCGGCCTAAAGGTCAAGGGATGGAACACCGTCTACCCTTGGGCAGACCTCCTAGTAAAAATAGTTCGTCTGTCCGAACTGCCAAGCGTCTATCCGCTTTGTCTGCTCTCTCATAGGCTAAGTCCGGCTAACATTGGGGGCAGTTGCCCTTGCCCAATAGTATATGGGACTTTGCGGGTTTTAACCCAATGCGTACAGCACTGTTCGTCCCCGCTTAAGATTATCGGCAAAGCCCCACAAGCATGAAGGGTTGTTATGCTTCCCTGGGGCAGGGCCATGCCACGCCCCTATTCCATATTCAGCGTATGGCACAGAAGCCAGTTGCAGAGCCAGAAGTACAGTCCGGCAAACACTATTTCGATAGCTCCCTGTATCAGCAGACGGCTATACGTTTCATACGGGAAATGTGGTACAACAGCAAAGGTTATCTGTACTTCAGCATACATCACCAAAATGTACGCGCCAAGCGCCGCCAATGCGCGAAAGCGCGGCAGTATCTGACTGCCCAGCAGCACTGTGTAGATAAGGCATATCTGCTGAAACACCACTATCACCGCCACCAGCGTCACCAGCAAAAACTCGGTAATGAGCTTCTCGGAGGTAATCCGCCGCAGCAACTCAGACAACCGCTCCGCCAAATAGGGCCAGTCCATCAGTGCGCCAAATAGCAGCGTTGAAAGTATAATCACAAATCCGCTTATGATGAGCGACACAAGCGCGGTAAGCGCCTTTGATACCAGCAGTTGCCGCCTTGTTACCGGCAGGGTGAACATCAGATAGCCTTCGTTTTTAAGCAGGTTATCCCGAAAGCGTTGGACAACTATGATGATGTTCACAGTTAAAACCAAAACCAACGCAATGCCCCCGATTATAGCCAAAGGTATAGCCAAAGGCGAAACTTCTAGTGTGAAATCCGTCGAATCCGTCGGCATTCGGTCTTGACTAAGACCGGCAAGTAAGGACAGCGCCATCAAAGCCAGATAGAACGGCAACATGATTCGCATAAACGTCTTGAAATCGTACTTTAGCAATTTCCCTAGCATTTAAAAACCTCCCTAAAAAGCATATCAATGGACATGCCCTTGTTTGAGCGAATGTCATCAGCCGCGCCGCTCAGAATCACCTTTCCTTCCTTTAGAAATATGATTTCGTCAAGGATGCGCTCCACATCCTGAATCAGGTGTGTGGATATGAGTAGAGCGGCGTCCTCACTGTAGTTGTTGAGGATGGTGTTGATGATGTAGTCCCGCGCCGCTGGATCAACACCGCCAATAGGCTCGTCAAGCAGGTAGAGCCGCGCCTTTCTCGCCATTACCAGCGCAAGCTGGATTTTTTCACGGTTGCCCTTGGACAGGGTTTTGAAGCGCTTGTTCAGGTCAATCCCTAGGTTAGCGAGCATGGTTTCGGCGGTGTCACGCCGAAAATCGGCGTAAAAGTCAGCATAGAACGTGATCAGGTCGCGTATCCGCGAGGAAGGGTCCAGGCAAACGCGATCCGGCAGATATGAGACGATGGCTTTAGTGGCTGTCCCCACTTCGTCGCCATTGATAAGCAGGCTGCCGCTAGAAGGGCGTAGAAGCCCGTTGGCGAGCTTCAGCAGAGTGGTTTTACCGCTGCCGTTTGGCCCCAGCAGTCCGATGATGCGCCCGCTGTAAAGGCTGAGGTTAATCTCATCCAGCGCCATTGCGTCGCCATGCCCGTAGCGTTTGCTCAAGCCGCGACATTCCAGTATTGGGACGCTCATAGATCGCCTCCTTTCACCGACGCTTCCGGTGGAGCTGATTGGGCTAAGGCGTGGGCAACCAGCTCGCGGGTCTCCTCCGCGCTGAAGCCCAGGGTTTTCATGGCGGTAAGAAGTTTGTTTATCTGCTCCTCCGCCAGCTTTGAACGTAGTTCTCGAATCATGTTTTCATCCTCCGTAACGAATTTGCCGGTTGCCCGTTGGGTGGAGAGCAAGCCCTCCCGTTCCAGTTCGAGCAATGCCCGCTGAACTGTGTTGGGGTTGACTGCGTAAAAGGTGGCAAGTTCGCGTATGGAGTCTATCCTTGCTCCAGCCACCAGCCGTCCTGACACAATCTGCCCTTTGATTTCATCCATCAACTGGCTATAGATGGGTATAGTTGCTTGAAAATTGAACAATTCATTGTTCCTCCTTGTTGTATTTTGATTTGCTGTGCTAATAACATAATACGGTAAGGCATAAAAAACGTCAAGAGGAATTTAAAAATTCGTGTTTATTTTTTGTCTTGAAACGCGGGGCAATGCTGGCCTGTAGCGCGGAACACCTCATAGGAGGGCAGGTTCCGACTTTTGATTCCAAACATCAGGCAGGAGCGGGGCCAGGCTGGTTCCCAAGTGATCTTGAAGTGAGCGCATTTCAGGCAAGCCGGCGCTCGCTGGAGAGTGTCGGCAGGAGTTTTGTTGCTCACTGTTTGTTTCTGCGCGGTTCCTCAGACTTCAGGTAGGTTTCCGCGTCAAAAACCTCAAGCAGTTTTTCCATAGAACTGTGGCTCACAATAGCGCCGATAACATCGGCGGACAGTTTCGCGGATGAAACCACCTCAAGGTTGGGAATGGTCTCCGGCAGCGAAGCCGGGCAGTATACCGTGTCAGTTACCATGATGTGGCGCAGCAGTCCTTCCTCTGCAAGCTGCTGTAAGCGCCTTGAGGCTGGTGGCGATAGGATGGGATGAACCGCGATGATGTTGATCTCGGCAGGCTTGAGCGGCCCCAGCGCCCGAATCAGGCTCTCCACTGAACTAGCGGTGTCAATCATGTCGTCCACAATCCACAGTACCTTGCCTTCAATGGGAACCGCCGAAAGGATGTTGATGGATTCGATCTTATTAACTGTGGAATAGTCCCGCTGTTTATGCGCCACAACCAGATTCGCGCCAAAGGCGTTGGCGAAACCCCGCGCCAGTTTCTCCCCGCCCGCGTCAACAGAGCAGAAAGCCCAGTTGGGACGCACCTTGCGGGTCAGGGTCTCATAGTTGCGGATGTAGACGTCGCAAAGGTAGCGCTTGAGCAGATTCAGCGCTGGAATGTCATCAATCACGCAACGGGTTGGGTCAAGCATGGACTTAGACTTGTCAGAATGGAGCTGGTAGGTAACGATTTGCTGCGCGCCCAGACAGGACAAGGTTCTGAAATGTACCCAGAGGCCAACAGAACCGCGATGATTCGTTCTGTCGGAACGCGAACACGAAACAAACGGCTCAAACACGATAATTTTTTCTGCCTGAGAGCGTTTCAAGGCATCAACTGACTGGAATAGTTCAATTTGCGCCTCAGTAACACTGATATTTGCCTCGTTGCGTGAGCAGCCCGTGAACAGAATCACGATTTTACCCCGAATTGACGACTTAACCACTACTTCTAGCTCGCCGTCCGCGAAGCAATCGGTATGAAGCAGGTCAACGCCATTAATAGCGGCAGCCGCTTCTATAAAACAAGGCAACTGGGTGATATACTTCACAACCCGTGAAGCATACTCCCGTGTTGACCTTGTGGCTGTAATGACAAATTCTTGCATGGCAAAAGTCTAGCGGAAACCTAACTTTTGGCATAGTGTCTACAGGATAAACGCATAGAAATTCGCAGAAGCGCGCTTCGTTGCCGCGTCAACGCTTACGCGCCTTGCGTCAACGCTTACGCGCTCTGCGTCAACGCTTACGCGCTCTGCGTCAACGCTTACGCGCCTTGCGTCAACGCTTACGCGCTCTGCGTCAACGCTTACGCGCCTTGCGTCAACACTGACGCGCTCTGCGTCAACACTGACGCGCCTTGCGTCCGGCATGACGCGCTCCGCCTCAAAACCGTTCGGCTCCGCCTCAAAACCGTTCGGCTCCGCCCCAGAGCCGTTCGGCTCCGCTTCAAAACCGTTCGGCTCCGCCCCAAAACCGTTCGGCTCCGCCCCAGAGCCGTTCGGCTCCGCCTCAAAACCGTTCGGCTCCGCCTCAGAGCCGTTCGGCTCCGCCCCAAAACCGTTCGGCTCCGCCTCAGAGCCGTTCGGCTCCGCCCCAAAACCGTTCGGCTCCGTCATGCAGCAGGCGGTTCAGGCGGTTTCAATAGAGTGATCGCCGTTAAACCACTGATATAGCGATTAGAAAAACCACGGAGTTTAGTTACCAATCCCGTTTCCCTCCGTGTTACTCACTCATGTTACGCAGGAAGAAAAAACGGTAAGAATTGGTCATCGAATGGACGCTAAGATACGCGAATAGGTCATTTCTCTAAAGAAGATTTGCGTTCATTCGCGTCATTCGATGATCTTTTTCTTTCCGGTGCGTAAGGTGAGTTACTCAATTTCTTTTTTTTGCTTAGTCTAAGCATATTTCAAAGT
>JAIRMT010000040.1 GCA_031258505.1 Treponema sp. | reverse complement strand
AGGCTGGCGGCGCGTGTTGCATCAATTGTACGCGGCAAGGAAAAGGCGGTTTATACCCCTCACCAGGCAGTAGGGGATTTTGTGGTAGTGATCAACGCGGACAAAATGACGCTGTCCGGGCGAAAGCCCCAGCAGAAGCTGTACTATCGCCATTCCGGTTATGTCGGCGGCTTGAAGGCCACTCCCTTTGAGAAGGCGTTTACCCGCCATCCCACGTTTCCGCTGGAGCAGGCAATCAAGGGTATGCTTCCCAAAGGTCCGTTGGGCCGAGAGCTGCTGAAGAATGTCAAAGTCTATGCGGGGCCTGAGCATCCTCACGCAGCCCAGAATCCGCAGGCTATTGAGTTATAAGGGGTGTTAAGTGACTAAGAATCTTGGTATTGGAACAGGCCGGAGAAAAACTTCTGTAGCGCGGGTGTTTGTGCGCGAGGGAAGCGGCAAAGTAACGGTGAATGGGAAAGAACTGACTCGGTATTTCCAGCAGGAAGAGCATGTCCTCATAGTGCGTCAGCCACTTATGGTTACAGCTTGTGAGAACAAGTTTGATGTGCTTATCAATGTGTATGGCGGCGGGTCTAATGGTCAGGCCAGCGCGTGCAGACACGGGCTGGCTCGCGCGCTCTGTCAGCTTGATCAGGAGAATTACACTAGCCTGCGGAGCAATGGTTACCTTACCCGCGATTCCCGTATGGTGGAACGCAAGAAGTATGGGCAGGCCGGAGCGCGCAGACGCTTCCAGTTCTCCAAACGTTAGGCTGAGGCGTATGTGTGGTCGCGCTCCATGCAAGCGCGTGAATTGAAAACCTGTGAACAGGCCGCGTTGCGTCTTGTCGCCCGTGCAGAACAGACTGTTTATGGTCTGTCGTGTAAACTTGAACAAAAGGGACACAGCGCGCCTTGTGTACGGGCTGTTGTTTCCCGCTTAAGTGAACTGGGAATCGTGAGCGACAGCCGTTACGCGGCACTGTGGCTCAATTCTCGCCTTACATTGGGCGGGGACAGCCCTCGTCGGCTCAACGCAGCGCTCTGCAGCAAAGGTATTGACCGCGATGTGGTAAGCGCGGCGCTGAAAGCAGCCCTAAGCCTTGAAAAAGAAACATTTTTAATCAGGCGGTTTCTGGAAAAGAAGCGTCTTTTCCCTGAATCAGACGAGGCGCGGCGCTCCTTGAGACAAACCTTACGCGACGAGGGCTTTTCCTTCATGGCGCTGGAAGTCTGGGAAGAGGATTAAGCGGCAGAAAGCGCCCTGCTTATCGAGAGAATGTGGCGGCGTGGCGCGTGGCGCCTGCAGACATTCGTGTAGCGCGGATGAGGTTTTCAGCGGCAAATGAAAGATCAGCGCGGCTGTCGCGGATCATGGCGTCAAGACTGGTCTGACCGCGGGCAATCGAAGTCGCGTAGTCAAAAATCTTGAGCAGGGCTGCGGGATTCGCGCCTAATGCGCCAGAAACCAGGGCAACCGGAACGCCGACTTTGCGGCTTTCCCGCGCCACTACAGAACAGAGCTTGCCATCCGCAGTCTGGGCGTCGCTCATGCCTTCACCAGTAATCACCAGGTCAGCATGGGCAAGCGCGTCAAAAAAACCCGCGTATCTCATCACGAGCAGAGCGCCGGATTCCATGCGCGCATCTAAACAGATACGTAGCGCAGCCCCAACGCCGCCTGCTGCTCCATCCCCGTTCTGCATTACATCAGCCGCAAGACCCGCCTGAATCCACGCGGCAGCCAGCTTCGTGAGACCAGCGTCCAGCACGGCAACTTGTTCCGGCGTTGCGCCTTTCTGCGGGCCGAATACAGCAGAGGCTCCGGTCGGGCCAAGCAAGGGGTTGCGTACATCACAGGCAACCTTGATCCGCGTTTGCTTGAGCCGTGGGTCAGCCCCACCTACATCAATAGAAACAATGCTATCTAAGGCTTCCCCACCCTGAACAAGCGGTTTTCCCTGCTTGTCCAACAGTCTGAAACCTAGCGCGGAAAGCATACCAATACCGCCGTCATTGGTAGCGCTCCCGCCAATGCCGACGATAAGCTCCCTCGCTCCAGTATCAAGCGCGGCTGCAATGAGCTGGCCAGTTCCATAAGACGTGGTTTTCATAGGATTAAGCTCTTCGCGTTTGAGTAGTTCGATGCCGGACGCGCTTGCCATATCAAGCGCCGCAACACGGCCATTGTTGATAAGGCCAAACACAGCGTCAACAGGCTTTCCCAGCGGACCCCTGACCCGCGCACTGACAAAACGTCCGCCAGCCGCGCTCGTTATAGCCCGCGCTGTTCCCTCGCCGCCATCCGCCAGCGGGACTTTACGCGCCACAGCGCCCGCATCAGCCCGTAAAACACCTTCCGCAATGGCGTCGCAGACCTCCGGCGCACTCAGGTTACCCTTAAATGAATCCGGTGCAATCAGTACTTTCATATATCTTACTTTATCATCTGCCGCTGAATTAAAAAAGCCGATTGCGCCTTGTGTATCATAATGATAAACTTAGGCTATGAATGTTTTTGATATTATTGGGCCAGTGATGATTGGGCCTTCCAGCTCGCACACGGCTGGCGCGGCGCGAATCGGCAGGGTAAGCTGGAAAATATTGGGTGAAGACGTGGCTACTGCTGAGATAGGGCTTGTTGGTTCCTTTGCCCAGACTTATCGGGGACACGGCACGGACAAGGCGCTCGTGGCTGGTCTGCTGGGTATGTTCCCGGATGATGAGCGTATTCGCGACAGTTTCGCCATTGCCAGAGACGCGGGACTGGCGTTTTCGTTTGCCGAGATAAAGATTCCTCACGCACACCCCAACACAGCGCGACTCCACCTCATTGGCAAAAGCGGCAAAGAATGTGTGGCTCAGGGTGCGTCTGTGGGCGGTGGTAACATCCTCATCACAAGCGTTAATGAGATGGAAACCGCGTTTACCGGTAATTCAGACACGTTCATCATTGCCCATAAGGATATGCCTGGGGTTATCGCTGAGGTAACGTCGCTTATGAGCTGGTATGACATTAACATCGGGAACTTCAAACTCAATCGTCCGCATAAGGGGTTTGAGGCGGTTATGACACTGGAAGTTGACGGCGCTATTGAAAAGAATTTTGTGGATAAACTGCGCGGACTTCCCCATATTAACAGTGTTGTGTTCCTGCGGGCAAATCAGAACGAGGTTCCCAATGCTTGAGTATCATTCAATCGCGTTACTGGTAAAACAGGCGATAGAACAGGGCGTGGCAATTTCCACGCTGATTATCGCTGACCAGGCGGAGGTCATGGGCAAAAGCCCGGAAGAGCTTTTTAACATAATGAAAAGAAATCTTGATATTATGCGGGAATCAGCGCAAAAAGGTATGGCGCAAGGGATTCGTTCTACGAGTGGACTCACAGGCGGCGATGGCTGGCGCATGAATGAGTACGTGCGGAAAGGCGCGCCACTCAGCGGCGCGTTCTGCGCCAGCGCGATTGCACAGGCTATCGCCATAGCTGAATACAATGCGGCAATGGGAAAGATCGTGGCCGCGCCTACCGCTGGTTCCTGCGGCATATTACCCGCCGCGATTCTCACGATGATAGAACACGGAGCAAATGAAAAGAGCGCAGTGATGGCGCTGTTTACAGCAGGTGCGTTTGGCATGGTGATTATGAACGAAGCAAGCATTGTGGGAGCCGAAGGTGGCTGTCAGGCTGAGTGTGGGAGTGCTGCCGCGCTTGCCGCTGCCGCGCTGGTTGAAATGGCTGGCGGCGCTCCTGATATAGTAGCGCACGCTGCGGCAATCGCGCTGAAGAACCAACTCGGCCTGGTCTGTGATCCAGTTGCCGGCCTTGTCGAGGTTCCCTGCATTAAACGCAACGCAGCTGCTATCATGTGCGCCATCTCTTCGGCGGACATGGCGCTTGCTGGTGTCAAAAGTGTGATTCCAGTTGATGAGGTCATTTCCGCTATGCGGGAAATTGGCGAGACCATACCTCAGACTCTGCGCGAAACCGGCACAGGCGGACTTGCCACAACGCCAACCGGCCTGGCTCTCCGACAAAAAATCTTGGGCGTGTAAAGATGCGGGCTTATATCAGAGCGTTTATTGGCCGCTGGCTGTCAAGTGAAGTTATGCCGGCTGGCGCATGGGAATTAACGAACGGGCTTTCCATGTTCATTGAAGTGCTGATACTGGTACTTACTGGACTTGCTATACAAAAACTTTCGTCATTCATTATCGCAAAATGGTTTCTAAGGGTTAAAAATCCCACGCTGAAAATCTTTCTATCTCACCGCATTTTATCCAAGGCGCTGCTACTCATCGTGCCAATCATCCTCTACGCCTTCGCGTCTTCCTTTCAGCCCCCTTTGGGCTGGCTAACGCGGCTCATAACCTGCACAGTTATCATCATACTCTGTGTACTTACCAACGCAATGTTCCACGCCCTCCATGACATCTATGGCCTGCGTGAAGTAGCGAAGAGTCGTCCCATCAAGAGCTACCTGCAAATCATACAGGTTATAGGTCTTGTTCTGTCGGCGATTACCTTCTTTGCTGTCCTTGTCGGTAAAGACCCGTGGGTAATCGTGAGCGGCTTTGGCGCGTTTTCAGCAGTGCTCCTGATCGTGTTCCGCGATCCCCTGCTGGGGCTGGTCGCTGGCATACAGCTTACCGCAAACGATATGATACGCATCGACGACTGGATCGAGCTTCCCAACTACCGCTCGCCGACCAGCCGCGACACTGCCGGCGGTAACAGCAGAAACATCGTCGCTGGCTTTGTTACTGAGATTAACCTGATTACGGTGAAGATTCAGACTTTTGACAACACGGTTGTGTCGATTCCCGCGTATGCTCTGGTGTCAGACGTGTTTCGGAACTGGCGCGGCCTTATGCGGAAAGGCTTCCGGCATATCCAGCGCGTTTTCTCCATTGACGCCAGCACGGTAAAGCCCTGTTCTCCGGCTCTGCTTACAAGCCTTGCCCGCCTGCCTGAACTCCGCGCCTTTTTTGAGACCCGTGATGAAACCGTGCCACTGGATAACCTCACCCTCTTTCAGATATACGCGCTGGAAATCTTGAAACAGCATCCCGCGATAACAACTGAGCTGCGGCTTATGGTTCGCATACTTGACCTGTCCGCCGGACGGGGCATTCCTCTTGAGATACACGCCTCTACACCTCACTACGAATTTCACGCCTATTCCCAACTTCAGTTTGAGCTTACCACCCGCCTCATCGCGGCGCTTGCCAGCTTTGAACTGCGTCTCTTTCAGGAACCCGCAGGCAATGACCTCCGCAAGCTTATGCTGGAGACTAACAAAGAGCTTCCGTGTGATTAACGCACCAGCACCGCGTTGTTCATCTGTCGCGGCTACAAAATTTGTCAGCTACCCCTGCCTAAAGGCTAAACTTGACCTACGGATTAGCGCCGTAGTTTTACGAGGGCGTTTGACGATGGCGAGGAAATGAGATAGCATGGAGGCAACAAGGGCACGGAGGTAATATGGCAATAGCAACACAAGCACGGCAGTCGGAAAAGGGACCGACATTTGAGGATGTCTGGGCAATGTTTCAGGCAAGCAAGGCTGAACATGACCGGATGATTGCGGAGACGGAGAAACGATTTCAGGAGACGGAGAAGCGATTTCAGGAAACAGACAAGCGATTTCAGGAAACAGATAAGCGGTTTCAGGAAAGCAGGGCTGAACATGACCGGATGATTGCGGAGACAAACAAGGCGATCAAGGAAATGTCTGCGCGGGTTGACCGGGTAACGCAAAATGTTGGCGGTCTTAATCGCTCTGTCGGCGAACTGATAGAGACCTTGATTGCGGCGCGGCTGTGGGAAAAGTTTGCCGTGTATCCGTACCAGTTAACAAGAGCCTATCAACGGGTTCCCATTTATGATGAACAGAATCACCAGAAAACAGACATAGATATTTTGCTTTCAGATACGGCCTGGTGTATGGCGGTTGAAG
>JAIRMT010000182.1 GCA_031258505.1 Treponema sp. | reverse complement strand
ATATCGACGACACGATGATCAATATCGGAGCCAAAGGCGGGATACAGCGGCTCGCCTGGGATAAGCCGGATTACCTCATGCTGGGCGGCAACAGCTTTGCCTGCGCCCACGTTACTGTACAGGCCGCTCAGTTCATGAGCCAGGGCATACGAGAGTTCAGCGCTATTCAGCGCTATTCTGGAAACCTTTCGGAATAGGGCGGTCAAAACCTATTTCATGGTGTGGGACATACGGGAATCGCGGCAATCTTGCCGAACACTTGTGGAGATAATCTAAAACTGGGGAGCATTGAAGTATGAGCCGTTACGGACTACTCACTATCCACAAAAAAGCAGCCAGTACAGGACATAGTAGACCGGAGCTGCGAAACAGATGGAATCAATGCTGTCCAGCACTCCGCCGCGGCCTGGAATCAGTGTGCCTGAGTCTTTGGCGCCGACACTTCGCTTCATCGCTGATTCAGCAAGGTCGCCGAGGCAGCCAGCCAGACCAACGGCCAGTCCCAGAATCAGGCCGGCCAGGGGCGCGGGCAGAGTCTTTGCGGTAAAGGCGGCTGGAACACAGAAGACGGCTATCATGCCCAGAAGCATGGAAAACACAAGCCCGCCAATGAAGCCTGCCACACTCTTGTTGGGACTGACCCTGATGATGCCGCGATTGTTTTTGCCAAACAGCATACCTGCAGCCCAAGCTGCCGAGTCGTTACTTATGGGGATAAGCAGGAAGACGAGCATCACCATGTTCGCGTGAGGCCAGCTTGCCATGCCGATGAACCATGCCATAAAAAACCCCGGGTAGAGAAGCGTAGCAAGGCCCACTGATATGGAGCCAAGCGCGTCTTTGAGCCTATCCTCCGGCGCGAAGATGCTGGATATAAGGAGCCAAGCCGCACCGATTGCCATAAAGGTTGGTGTGATCCGGTAGTCAAAGCCAAAGCTGACGCTTAGGGTCATGGCAAGTGGACAGGCTGCGCCAAGAAGCATGGCTTCAGGTGTAGAAAGCGAGAAGCCGCTTTTCCGTTTCAGGAGCGCCGCGAATTCGCCGGACCCAAGTACACTCAGGATTATAGCCGCACAGTTTGCGGCAAGATGATGCTGCTGGGGCAACAGAAGCACAATACTAAGGGCAACGGGAAGCCCGATAAAAAAGATGAGGAAGCGTTCCACGATTTTAGGGACTTGCATATTAACTCCACTTAAGGCCGGCCTGACGGCTGTTTTACCCCGCCAAAGCGCCGGTCGCGCTGTTGGTATGCCGCGATTGCGAGGTCAAGGTCGGCTTCGGTCCAGTCAGGCCAGAGTTTGTCGGAAAAGTAGTATTCGCTGTACGCGCTTTGCCATACAAGAAAGTTGCTGCTCCGCAAGTCCCCGCCGGTTCTGATGATGAGGTCGGGATCAGGCACGTCCGGGTTGTCCAGATGGTCCCGAATACTTTGTTCGGTGATAGCCGCGTTTGTTTGCGCCACGTCGGGACGCTCCACGATTGTTTGCACAAGCCGCTGAACCGCGCGCGTGATTTCGTCCCTGCCGCCGTAGTTAAGCGCGAGTATAACCTGTAAACCGTCAAAGCGCTTTGTTTCCTCGCATACGTCGAGCAAGTCTTGCGCTACATCCGGCGGCAGACCAGCACTATCTCCGGCATGACGGGTGCGGATATGGTTTTCACGATAAAAGTCGAGTTCGCGCTTGAGGTGCTGTTTCACCAATCCCATGATAAATCCTACTTCAGCGGCGCTTCGCTTCCAGTTCTCGGTTGAAAAGACATAGAGTGTAAGGTACTGCACCCCCCGATCACTGACAGCTTTGACGATTTTTTTGGCGGTTGTAAGCCCTTCAAGATGGCCCTGGGTACGCAATCGGTTTTTTGAGGCGGCCCAGCGGCCATTTCCGTCCATGATGATCGCGATATGGGCGGGCGGATGTTTATCATCGGTTTGGGACTCAGACATCAGACTTCCATTATTTCCTTGTCTTTTTCTTCCAGAACCTGATCGATTTTCTTGATATAGGTATCAGTGAGCTTTTGCAGTTCATCTCCAGTTTTTTTCTCTTCATCTTCCGAGAGACTGGCATCTTTGAGGAGCTTTTTCAGTTCATCATTACCGTCGCGGCGTATGTTTCGTATGGCTACGCGGCTCTGCTCCGCGTGCGACCTGGCTTGCTTGGCGATGTCTTTCCTCCGCTCCACAGTGAGAGGCGGAATGACAATACGAATCACCTTGCCGTCGTTGCTGGGGTTAAGCGACAGCTCAGATGAGCGAATCGCCCGCTCAATTTCACTGATAAGCGTCTTATCCCAGGGGCTGATAACCACGAGACGGGCCTCTGGAATCGTGATGTTCGCCACTTCCCTCAACGGAGACTTGGCGCCATAGCTGTCAACCCGAATCTTGTCAAAGAGCGCTGCCGACGCCCTGCCGGTACGCAGGGAGGCAAAGCTGTCTTGCAGACTTGCAAGGGTTTTCTTCATCTTTTCTTCGGACGTTTGAATGACATTTCCCATAATAAAATCCTTTTTAACGTGGGTACGATAACCTTGACAAGCCCCACCGCCTAAAGGCGGTGAATTCTTGCTTCGACAATACACGCCAGAGCGCGTAACTTGGTTTTTGCAAAACTCCCTCTCAGGAGCTTTTACAATGCTTCCAAGCCATGCTCTCCAGTTTTACGGTAGCTCCACAAACATTCGGCAAGATTGCCACAATTCCCGTATGTTCCACGGTATAAGACTGAGTATAACGCCAGCCGCTTGTATTATGCAAGCTACAAGATAAAAAATCCTACCGATAAATCGCGCAGCCGCAACACTGGCGGGTCAGGAATAGGATAAGCATAGCCGCCTGCCATTGTCCATGCCATGGGGGAAGCCTTAGCGCTGAGAGCAGCGGCAGGGGCAGTGTTTTTAAGGCGGCGTTGTAAAAACGCCTTTTCTCACTTGGCAATGAATAGGCTTTCGACCCGCGCCCTGCGCTTTCGCGTTCTATCAGTATAGGGAAAAGAGTTACAGTATCAGTTACAGCCCTACAGTGTATGTTACAGCCGCCAATTCCCTATCAAGGCTGACTCAATACCGGTATTCACTGACCGAATATTGGTATTCACTGACCGAATACTGGTATTCATTGACTCAATACCGGTATTCACTAACCGAATACTGGTATTCACTAACTCAATACCAGTATTCACTGGCTCAATACCAGTATTCATTGACCGAATACTGGTATTCACTAACTCAATACCAGTATTCACTAACCGAATACCGGTATTCACTGACCAAAGAGTATTTACTGTCCTACCTTGAAATACACATAGCCGCTTATGGTCAGTGTTGCGCCAAGCTCTTTGCCGCAGTCGGCAAGTATCTGAGCAACCGCGCGCTTTTCATCCTTGACATAGCCTTGATCGAGCAGGCAGAGGCTCTTGAGATACTTTGATATCTTGCCCTTGAGGATGTTGTCGAGGGCTGCCGCCGGTTTCCCCTTGAGGTTTTCGTCAGCTTCCATCTGTTTGCGGAAGATTTCTTCCTGTTCAGCGATAAAAGCCGCGTCGAGCTGGTTCCGGTCAATGACGAGCGGGTTTGCCCATGCAATGTGCATGGCGAGTCCGTGCGCCAGTTCCTTGAACGCCTCCTGCGCGAGAAGCTCTGGCTTGTCAACCGCGAGCTTCACCACCACGCCGATACTGCCCTCTCCGTGTATGTACTCGGCGAGGCCCTCATTGGCTTCGGCTTTGATAAGCTGCATCCGCTTTAAGCCCATGTTTTCCCGAATCTTGGTTGCCAGGTCTGTTACCATGCCGGAGAGTTCCTCATTAACGCTGGTATAGCCCTTTTCGAGGACGCGGTCAGCAATGGCGCCGCCCAGAGCGATGAACTCAGGGTTACGGGCTACAAAATCGGTTTCAGCCGCCAGTTCCACGAGAACCGCTGTGTTGTCCTTTGTCTTAATAAAGACCTTACCCTCGTTGGTTGCCCGATTCGAGCGTTTTTCTACTGCCGCAAGCCCCTTTTCTTTAAGAAGCTTTTCCGCCTTATCAAAATCGCCGTCAGTTTCAACAAGAGCGTTTTTACATTCCATCATGCCGGCTCCGGTCTTTTCCCGAAGCCGCTTTACATCAGCCGCGCTGATAGTCGCCATATAATCTCCTCCTCTGTGCTTGTTTATGCCTCGTCATAGACCTTGTCAACATCGACCGGAAGCTCATCTTCTTCCTCGCGTTCCTCACGAGTCTCCGTACTGACGCCGACAACAAATGGCGCTTCTGACGAATAGGAAGCAATGTCAATCTCCCGATCCTCTTCTTTGATGGAAACATCAGTCAGGATGTTTTCCATATCCTCATCCTCGTCGCCCAGGTTTTCGATGATCTGGAGTCCGACCTCGTTATCCGCTTCCACCACTGAATTAGCCACGATCTGGGTGAAGAGCGTGATCGCCCGAATCGCATCGTCGTTACCCGGAATAGGATAGTCGATGCCTTCGGGGTTACAGTTGGTGTCAACCACCGCGACAATGGGGATTCCCATACGCTGGGCTTCGGTTACGGCAATGGCTTCCTTGCGGGTATCGATAATGAAAAGGATGCCCGGAAGCTCCTTCATGTCCTTGATGCCGCCCAGGTTTTTCTGGAGGCGAGTGCGCTCCTTGCCAAGTCCTGCGATTTCTTTTTTGGTGAGGTTTTCGAAAGTCCCATCCACTTCCATCTTTTCCAGCTTTTTAAGACGAAGCAGGGACTTCTTAATGGTAACAAAGTTCGTGAGCATACCGCCGAGCCAGCGGTTGTTCACATAGAACATACCGCAGCGCTCCGCTTCTTTTTGTATTGCCTGCTGCGCCTGTTTTTTGGTACCTACAAACAACACGGTTTTGCCCTGGGCCACGGTTTTGCGAACCGCGTCGTAGGCATCCTTGCTGGCCTGAATGGTTTTTTGCAGATCAATGATGTGAATCCCATTCCGTTCCGCGAAGATGTACTTCTTCATCCGCGGGTCCCAGCGCTTTACCTGATGGCCGAAGTGTACGCCTGACTCAAGCAGGCTTTTCATCGTTACAACTGCCAAAGTTTCCTCCCTTGTCCGCGCTTTTGTCAGCGCGGCGCCTTCCCTTTATCTCACCGCGTCGGGGCGCTGTACGCCTGCGCGGTGGAAATTGATTGACTGGCAACGCCAGCCTTGTTTAAGGAACATCGGTTCTCGTGAACCGTTGATTCCTATTGATTGCCCCCGTAAGGATAACCACTTTCCCTTAACATGACATAGAATTCACGAATAGGCAAGCCTACGATAGAACTGTATGAACCGTTGATCTCGGATATATAACAGCCGGCAAGTCCTTGTATCTTGTACGCGCCGGCTATGCCCTGCCATTCACCGGTGTTGAGATACCACTCGATTTCCCCCTCGGAAACCGGCGCGAATGTTACCGTGCTGACTACGGTTCGGGAATCAGTGGAACGATTTTTTCCATTGTAAAGGGCGATTGCGGTTACCACGTCATGCTTCCTGCCCTGCAAAGCCGTCAACATACGTTTAGCGTCGTCGCGGTCTTTTGGCTTGCCGAAGATAATTCCGTCAACTGAAATGATCGTGTCTGCCCCGCAGATCCACGGCGGCATACCGGTTTTGAACAGGTCGAGAATTTTGTTAACCTTTTTCAGCGCCATGTCTTCGGCTATCCCGCGAGGATCGGTCGCATCCTCGTAGTTTTCATCTATAAGCGCTGGCATGATGTTGAATGGTAAGTCAAGGAGACGAAAAAACTCCTGCCTCCTTAGGGAACCAGATGCCAAGATGATAGGCTCCATAATATATACCGCCTTTACGTTTGTTTATCTGTTGCAATCCACGCGCTTGTATCAAGCATGCCCATATTCCTTTCTCACAATGAGGGTTTAACCCTACCTTTTGGGACGGGGATTCTTTATCTGAATCTTACCCTATACGCCCACCTTTTGTCGAGTAAGCCAGCCAATATTGCAGCGACACTATTGACAGGCTTACCCTCTCCTGACTACCTTTTTGTAATATATGATAACTATTACCGATATGAGTCTTGTATTTGGGGAGCGGACGCTTTTCAAGGATGTTAACCTCAAATTCACCCCGGGCAACTGTTACGGGATCATTGGCGCGAACGGGTCAGGCAAGTCCACGTTTCTCAACATACTTTCCGGCGACATGGAACACGATAAGGGCGAAATCTCCGTCAGTTCGGGCCAGCGTATCGCGGTTTTGAGGCAGGATCACTTTGCTTTTGAAGAGTATCCGGTGCTTGAAACCGTGATTATGGGCTATCCCAAGCTCTACGCCATACAGAAGGAACGCGAAGCCGTCTATGCCAAAGAAAACTTCTCTGAGGAAGACGGAATGAGGGCAAGCGAGCTTGAGGCGGACTTCGCCGATCTGGGAGGTTGGGAAGCTGAGGCTCAGGCCAGCCAACTGCTCTCTGGACTGGGGCTTGATGAGGCTGATCACGGGAAGACAATGGCTGAACTGGACGAAACCCGCAAAGTACGGGTGCTGCTCGCCCAGGCGCTTTTCGGTAATCCCGACATACTTTTACTTGACGAGCCAACCAACGGCCTTGACCTTGAGTCAATCGCATGGCTGGAAGACTTCCTCATCGATTTTCCCAATACTGTCATCGTGGTCAGCCACGACCGGCACTTCCTCAACGCGGTCTGTACCCATACCTGCGACATTGACTTCGGCAAGATTACGCTCTATTCGGGTAACTACGATTTCTGGTATCAGATGAGCCAGATGCTCCAGAAACAGGCGCGAGACCAGCTTAAAAAGCGGGAGGAAAAAGCCAAAGACCTCAGAGAGTTTATCCAGCGCTTTGCGTCCAACGCCTCCAAGAGCAGGCAGGCCACGAGTCGTAAAAAAGTGCTTGAAAAGCTCGACCTTGAAAACATCACAGTTACCAGCCGGAAGTTCCCTTACGTTGGCTTCAAGCCGGAACGGGAGATCGGGAACAATGTTCTCAGGATCGAGAAGCTGTCTGCCGAAGAATCCGCCGGCTTGCAAGAATTTTCTCTCATCGTGAACAAGGGGGATAAGATCGCCTTTGTGGGCATTGAGCATCAGGCCAAAACCGCGCTCTTTGACCTTATAAGCGGGATTATCCAGCCGGTTTCCGGCGCGTTCTACTGGGGTCAGACTACCACATTTTCCTATTACCCCAAGGAAAACTCCGGTTTTTTCAATTCAGACCTATCAATAGTGGATTGGTTGAAGCAATATTCGCCAAATCAGGACGACACCTATGTGCGCGGCTTCCTAGGGCGTATGCTTTTTTCAGGAGATGAGGCTCTGAAGCCGGTAAACGTCCTCTCCGGCGGCGAAAAGGTTCGCTGTATGCTTTCGCGCATGATGCTTTCCGGCGCAAATGTGCTGATTCTGGACGAACCGACCAATCACCTTGACCTTGAAAGCATAAGCGCGCTCAACGATGGCCTTGCCGCATTCCCCGGCGTGGTACTGTTCAATTCCCATGACCACGAATTCGTCAATTCAGTCGCTAACCGCATCGTTGAAATCATCCCCAGTGGTCTTATTGACCGTATGATGCCCTTTGACGATTACCTTGTCGACGCCTCGGTCAAGGCGCTCCGCGCCGAAGCCTATCACCACGCTGAACGTCTCCACATCTAGCCGCTGTGTGGCGGCTGAGTGCCAGACACACGCCAAGCTAAGAAGGGGGAGCGCCGTTGAAGGGAAAAGCGCGCCCATGACCCCAATGCTGCGCCGCTTTTTCCGCTGCTCCGCCGGGTAGAACCGGGCGGTTGCCCGCCCGGAACCCCCACAGACCCGGACGTGCCCAATTTTCGTACCGCAGGTACGCGGCATCCGGTTCTTCCAGAAAAAGTTTCGC
>JAIRMT010000139.1 GCA_031258505.1 Treponema sp. | reverse complement strand
TAACCTCACTGTAGAGGAGGCTGAGACGCCTACATAGTTCTGAACTCAACACGTCTAGTTCTGAACTCAACACGTCTAGTTCTGAACTCAACACGTCTGGTTCCAAACTCAACACGTCTAGTTCTGAACTCAACACGTCTAGTTCTGAACTCAACACGTCTAGTTCTGAACTCAATACGTCTAGTTCTGAACTCAATACGTTTAGTTCTGAACTCAATACGTCTAGTTCTGAACTCAACACGTCTAGTTCTGAACTCAACACGTCTAGTTCTGAACTCAATACGTCTAGTTCTGAACTCAACACGTCTGGTTCTGAACTCAATACGTTTAGTTCCGAACTAAACACGTCTAGTTCCGAACAGAAATCAGTTTTGGAACAGCCTCTTATGATACTAGACGCTAAAGCGCCGACTGTGCCGTCATATTCCCTAGCAGGAAACGGTGTCAATTATTATTGCTGGATAAACTTGCTCCCCATATTTCTTCATGTTGTGGAATTTACGAGCAGGCGCAAACTCCACTGTAATAGACTTGTTCGACAACATGGTTGCTTGTCGAACAAGTCTTATGGTTTTTTAGTCTAAAGTCTTGCAAAACCGCATTGTTTAGCGGTACTTGCCCGGAAATGTGATGTTTCCAAGCAACTCGAACAAAGACGCGGCAGTTTTACCACAACGCCTCCCTTAACCTCGGAACATTAGCCTTTTGCAACTCCAGAAACGTTACGCCGCGGTCAAACTCCTGCTTGGTTATGTTATGACTAGCATGGAGCAATAACTTTTTCGTTCCAGTCTCTTCAGCTATGGTGTCTGCCATGCGCTCATTGCCAAGCTCAATATGAAAAACCACTGGGATTTTTTCTGCTTTAATCTTATCGATTAAAAAGGCGACTGTCGCCGCGCTTGGTTCGGTTTCGGTGGAGCAGCCGGGGAAAGCGGCAAAATAAGTCAGGCCGTAAGCGTCTGCAAAATAGCGGAAGGGGAAGCGGTCTCCAAACACAATGGTTTTCCGTTTGGCGTTATTCACTACTGCTTGGAACTCTTTATCCAGTTCATCAAGCTGGGCGCTATAGGCATCCATATTCTGGCGGAAAACCGCTGCATTTGCGCTGTCCACTTCGCACAAAGCATTGGCTATCACCCGCACAATGCGCTTGGCATTTTGCGGAGAAGTCCATACATGCTCGTCGTATTCGCGTTCTTCTTCATGTTCTTCTTCGTGTTCCTCTTCGTGGTGCATCATCGCGGCAAGAATATCGTCCGCCGTAGCTGAATCGTCAAAGTACATAGCTGCCCAATCCTCAATCGAGAATATCGCGTCGAAACTCTCGTCGCCATACAGCGCGTGAATGTGAACGATTTCTTCTTCTTGACGGCCAGCCTCGTGTCCATGGTCGTTAAATACCCAGTACTTCGGCACACCCGCCGTTCCGTCCGTTTCGTACATATACCAAGGAGATACGCCGTGGTCGCTTTCGACTAACTTGAAACCTTTGTATGTTGCTTTCGCTGATACTCCATTGATTGCTATGCTGTCAGAAGCCACTGTAAACGTCGGATAGTCTGTACGCATCATATTGATGTACATAGCCTTTACGTCCGCAGGTGTCATATCAGACTCTTCAGCCGCGTGCTCAAAGTATGCGTCAACAGAACCGTCTGTAAGGTACGGTACCGACGTTTTCCAGTTACCGGAGAAGTCGGATAGCGGGCGGTCTTCAACATCAGCCGGGTTAAGTTCGGCGTGTTCATGTTCATGTTCGTGATCGTGCTCATGCTCATCGTCTTCCATACCTTCAACGATTTCTTCTACCACCACATCAACGGCGTCCATCATACGGATAATCCGTATTTTTGAAGAGTCCATTGAATCAAGTATCCGGTCAACCCAGACATCAGATTCTCCACCGGTGTAAATAAATACATCGCACTCTTGAATTCTTATTATATCCCTTGGCGTTGGTTCAAAGGAATGGCTCTCCGCGCCGGGCGGCAGCAACATGGTAAGATTTACCCGATCCCCGGCGATCTGCCGCGCAAAGTCATAAGCCGGGAAATTGACTGCTACCACATCCGGCTTTCCGTTATCAACTGTCCTTTGTATTCTTCCGCTCCCGAACAGGGCGCAAACAGATAGGGACAGCGCTATAATCATGAACAAAAGACGTTTCATGTTATACCTCCAAATAAAGAATTTATATTTCCCCAAAAATTAAAATGAGGGGAAATGGACTTGTTAAACAAGTCTGCTGTTGAATTGTGTTTTTGGAGGATTAATCAACAATTAAGTCGCACTTTTAATTCGATGGGTTTTTTTGAATAAAAAAGTAACTGAGGTTTTATCAGAGGCTCAACGCGCGAGATGAAACCTATAAGGGCGAGGCTTACGCCGAGTCGTCCAAAGGCTTCTATCAAGCGCTGGGCTATTTGTATTTCAAGGCAGATATGGCAGTTTTCACTGGAAGGGAGATTATGGCCGGAAACGTCAATATGTTCATGGTCATGTTTTTCAATGATAAAAACCCCCGCAAAAATAACAGCTAATGCGAGCCATGCAGTGGTTAAAGCAGTAAGAATGACTTTTTTTGCGGGGATAATTACCATAAAGTTAGTTTAACGTAATAAAAAATTTTCGTCAAGAGGTTTCAGGCTGAAACGAGTCTCTATGGGTGGTGATTTGCAGACGCGGACGGACTAGCGATAGCGTAATTTTTTAAGGCTGTTGCAGTTCGGCATCGCTTCTGCGGAGGTAGAGGAGGCCGGAACGCAGTTCAGCGGCGATGTCTGCCGCGCTGCTTGTGGCAAGTTTTGCCCGCGCCAGTGTCGCCAGCTCTTTTGCATGGCCGCGTCTGCGTGTTGGATCAAGGCGCAGCAAGGTTTTGTTAAACGAGGGGATTTCACTCAAGGCTGCTGCGAGAAGCGCGGCATCAGGGCCGGTAAGTAAAACTGGCTCGTCCTGCTTTACGGCGTTCAGCGCCTGAGCAATGGCGGCGCTATCCGCGTCCATGTAATCGGTAAGCCGTTCCGCAGTGTGCGCGTCGCACATGCCGCGATACAGGGCGCTAAAGAAGCAGCGCTTTCTGGCGTCTATGGCTGGCACAACAATGCCTGGCCAGTGCTGATGCGGGACAGCCATACAGTCAAGCGTAGGGATGCTGAGTGAAGGGACGCCCAGGGCAAGCGCCATACCCTGAGCTGCTGAGAAACCGATACGCAGGCCCGTGAAGGAACCGGGGCCTTTCATGCTGGCCAGCGCGTCCAAATCAGCGGGAACCATGCCAGCGGTTTTAAGCAGGCTGTCGATTATGTCCATGAGCAGCTCGGAATGACGCTGCCCCGCGTCGATTTCAACATACCATGTCTCAGCCGGATCACGGTCTATGGAAAGCGCCACAGATAAGAGCGCGGTTGCGGTATCAAGCGCAAGTATGATCATGGCGCGGCCTCTTTCACGGCAATCAGGCGGCGGGCGTCTTCAAGAATCGAAATCTCAATGGCTAAGGCAGTATCAGGTATAGAGTTCGCTACCCGCTCACTCCATTCGATAACCGTTACTCCATTGCCATAGAGCGCGTCGTCAGCGCCCAGAGCGGCGAAGTCATCGTCGCCGCGCAGCCGGTAAGCGTCAATGTGATAAAATGGCAGGCGCCCTTCATACTCGGAAATGATGGTGTAGGTGGGACTGGTTACCTCTTCGGTAACGCCAAGGCCTCGCGCAATGCCTTTGGTAAGGCAGGTTTTGCCGGCGCCCAGACCGCCGCGCAGGGCCACAACGCTGCCTTTGTGTAAAAGCGCGGCAATACGCTCTCCTATGGTTATTGTTTCTTCTGGCGAGGATGAAACAACGCTAAAGAGGCAGCTTTCCATTCTTGTCGAGATCATCTATGGCTGTTTTCAGCGCCTTTATAAGCGGGATCAACGGGTAATCAACCGGCTCGGCAAGGGTAACGAGAATTTCCTTTACACCGGTGGGCTTTATCTCGATGGAAAAATCGATCTGCCGTTCTACTAGACTGGCATTAAGCAACTCCAAGCTGGCGCAACCTGAGAAAAACATACGATAGTAAATAGGTACGTCTTTCCGAATAATGTCTTTGATTCTAAGTACTTTCATAAAATTATGCTTCCCATAGCTGTATAAAGTTTCAGAAGGCGAGGTGAAAGCTCATATTCCGCCAAATCTCCAAGCAGCACCACGTCGTTAGCTTCGTAGGCGGCCAGAAACTCTCCTAATAAGGCAGTAAAGTTTTCGATAAACAGGGAGAAGGGCTGATTGTCGATAGCGACGTTCTCCATAACATTCACATCTTGTATTCTTAAAATGCGAATAAGTCTGAGTAGTTTGTCTACGGTCAGAGAAAAGATATTCACGGTTTCGGCGACTTTTCGGTCCTGAGCGGTCTGGATATCCAGCGGGAGTTCCTCAAGGCGCTTTGCTAGGCTGGAAATGAGCTTGGCCAATTTGCGCGTTTCCGCGTTGGTATCGGTAAACTCACGAATGCGCTCATCAAGCGCCTGCGCCATTTCAGCGGCATTAGCTTCGCCCGCTAAGGTTTTTGCCAACAGCGCAAAGGTATCGGGAATGTATTTGGAGAGGAAACGCGCGGCAGCGCTTTCTTCCCATGCCTTCTTGATTTGCGCTTTGTCATTAAACGAGCTGGCTGTGTAAAAAGAAAGAGCTTCCTGCGAATCAAGCAGAGCTTCTACCGCGAGGCTGTCCCATGTGCTGACGGTGATGTTGAGACTGTCGATATGCTCAAGGCTCTGTTCAAAGGCTTTGGTCATAGCGGACAGACATATCGGCTCATCATTGATTCGTAGGCCGCTTATCCGGTTTTCAGACTCAGAGAGCCAGGCGTCAATGCCCGCAAGGACATCGCCGATGGTTTTTTCTTCTTCAATCACAATGTCTACTGGTTCTTCGTTAATAAATATGTGCATATACTACCTGTTGTTGTTGTTTTGCTGACTGAACTGGTCGAGGGAAGAAGTCATTTGTTCCATTTGGTTGTAGGCATCTTCCATTTGGCTATACTGAAGTTTCAAAGAGGCTTCTTTTGCGGCGAGCTGACGATCCAGCGTCTCAATACGCCGTTGTTCCTGACTGATTCTGGCATCAATAGTGTTTGTTTTTAAGGTTATGATGCCTCCGATTTCCGTATAGGGTTTGGAAAGCGTCTCAAACATATAGGCGATGCCGGAATCAACAATGAGGTCGCCGTCGGTGTCTTGACCAAAAAGCTGTTGAATTGCGCTTGGATCCCGGTCAAGGGCTGCGTCCAGCATTTTCTCGTCAATTTCAAGATAGCCGCGCAGCCGTGACGGGTCATAGCCGCCGCTTCCGGTAGTTCCCCGAACATCGGTACCTATGCCTATCTGCGACAGGAGTGCGAGGTCATCTTCTGCGGAGGTAGAGTAAGAAACTGTGGCGGCGCGTTGCAGGCTGGTTTTATACTGGGTCAGTGTTGAGTCTCCAGAAAAAACCCCCAGACGCTTGCGAAGGTCCGCACGTTCATCCTCTGAAAGATAGGTAAGCTCGTTGATAACCGTTTCATTCCTTTGTGTAACGACATTGATCTCAGCCACGAGTTGGTTATAGTTTCCCACCAGCGCGATGATTGAGTCTTTGATCATTTCCCGATCCGCTTCAACCCCAAACCTGACTGGCGTTTCGGATGGTTTTTTTACTGTGAGCGTAATACCGGTGAGCAGATCGTCAAAGGTATTAGTAGGGCGACTAATCTCGATTCCTTCCATATATATGATTGCGTCCTGCGCCAGGGATACCGGTGTGCGAGGCACGCCATTGCTCACCCGCGCTGGTTCTGCAAGCACTGGCGCTGGTTCTGGTTGTGCAGGCTCTGCCGGCTCTGGCTCGGTTTTCTGGGCAGTGAAACTGATGTTGCGGATAGCCAAGTCTCGATGAGTATTGAGGTTGACAACGTCTATGGAAGCGATAGTCTTGCCATCGGCAATATCAGAAACCTTGTACTGATACGCCTTGAAATCCGTCGAATCTTCGACAGGCGGAAGCATACCTGTTGTGCCGTCGGTAAAGGTAAGGGACAGCATATTCATGTTATCCACCCGCATTGGCTCAGGTTCCGGCTGGGTTTCTTGCGTAACTACGGGAATTTCTTCAGCTACTGGCTCTGGCTCTTTTGCTTCTTCTGCAAGAAGCGGCGCATCTTCAGGCACTGTTTCCACAATCGGCTTGTCTTGAGGTGGCGCGTCTTCAGCAATCGTAAGCACTGATTGATGATTGGGAGAGACTGGTTTTTCCTCTTCCTCAGCGGGCGCTGTCGATGCTAGGTCTGGCGGCGTTTCTTCGACCACTGCTTCTTCTTGAAGCGGCGCTGATTCGGTTTCTAGCTCAGGCGCAATATTTAGGATAGGCGATGGAGTGGTAAGTGCGGCAACTGCGCCGGTAATAGCGGCGGCGGCTGATGAAAGCGCGGTTGCGGATTCCGCAAGTGCGGTTGCGGCCATTGAAAGCGCAAGTGCCTCGGCGGAAACCGGCGGCGCTTCTTTTACAGCATCCTGTACCATGGCCGGGGCTTCAGCGGGTTCAGCCACTGACGGCTCTTGCTCTAAAGACGCTGGTTCCAGCTCTTCGGCGTGAATCGTAGTGGCTATCTCAAAACGCAGAATTCCGTCTTGGGAATAATCAGAACCCACGTCAAACGGAATGAGCGCTGTTCCGCCAGCATCTATCGTGAGCGGTTCTTCACGTACCATCAGCTCCACAGGAACAGGCTCGGCAACGGGAGGCGGAGGCAGAGGAGCCACAGGAGCAGGTTCGGGTGCGATAACAGCCGCGCCGCCATCTTCCAGAATACCAGTACGAACCGCGAAATCCTCAGCCGCGCCTGAAAACAGTAACCGGTTTTCCGCGCCGGTTATACGCGATTCAATTAACAGTGATTTTTTGCCGGGTTGTACCGCGACTAGGCTTGCTCGTAGCTTGTTCGTTCCCCGTCTGTTCAGGGTATCAACAAATTCCTGTAAAGACCCGCCCCGGAAGTTGAAGGAAACTTCCTCTTTCCCAATCGAGAATGTATAGGTTCCCTCATCAACCCGGAATGAGTTATCAAGGGGCTGAGACAAGAAACGGTCGGTCTGTGCGATTTGCTTAACAGTGAAATAGTGTTCTTGATTATCGGCCTGACGGGTAGAAGTTCCACTCAGCACGGATGGGTCTGATGAACTGACAATCCGGTCATTGAACGGATTCTGGAACGAATAGAGAAGTCGGGCGCTATCTCTCAATGCCGTAATGCGCTGACCAATATTCTGCCAGTATGTCTTCTGGGTTTGTAAGTCTTCAACATTTTTCTCAGCACGATCCTTAGGAAGACGTTCAACTCTCATGAGACTTTCAATAAGTTGATCAGTATTAAACCGGCTACTTACACCGGGTATGTAAACATCGGACATAGCCCCTGACGATCCTTTGAACAGCTCTTGCGCTGCTCTACCTTATGTTAAACGTGTTCATCAAACAAAAGGCCAATCATTTCTCTTATTCGATTATGAAGGCGCCTCAGTTCTTCAGGTGGTAACACTTTAACCACTTTATCGGTTAAAGGATCAATCACTTTAACAATAACCTCGTGCGACTGGGGTACTATCTCAAACTTGAGTTTCTTGTTAAACATGTAGCTAACCTGCTCAAGCTGTGTCGTGACTGTATGAATTTCGAGCATAGGATTTTGTTCAGGCGCTTCTTTTGGGGCTTTTGCTTTTTGGGCTTGTCCCTCCAGACTTTGGTGTAATTCAACACTTTTTACAAGGGTTTCTGTAGCTTGTATTTGCATATTCATTGATATAGTCTCCTCTAAAAGGCATAAAAAAAAAGACGGGGAAGGGCGCGAAACTCCCCGTCTTGCGTTTCAAAAGACGACGTCCAGATGTCTCTTGATTCACTTAAAACGTAATGTGAAGGAACCGCGTTTCCGCGTTTCCTGAACCTGTTTAGCCGAGAAGCTGTAAGACCGACTGGGTCTGTACATTAGCCTGGGCCAGCATCGCTGTTCCAGCTTGCTGGAGAATCTGGTCCCTGGAATAGGAGACCATCTCTTTAGCTATGTCCGCGTCCCTGATCCGGGATTCAGCGGCCTGGAGGTTCTCAGCGGCAATATCAATACCGCTTACCGCCTTTTCAAAGCGGTTCTGGGAAGCGCCAAGCTCGGCGCGCTGGGTTGAAACCA
>JAIRMT010000129.1 GCA_031258505.1 Treponema sp. | reverse complement strand
GTCCATAGCCCGTGGGCATCGGAGAAGTCCGCGCCAAAAGCGTCTACTTCCAGATAGGACGGCACAAGATTGGGATTTTGCCGGGCAAAATCATACGCCTTTTCCACAAAGCCGATGGTCTTCTCGCCCATTTTCGCCATTCCCTGCCGTTCCGCCGGGGTCAGAGCAAGCATATACGGGGCAAGTAAAGCCTTTGCCTCGTCAATCTTGGTCTGCGCCTGGGTCAAAACCGTCGAAGGGATGGCTTGTGTGTGCTGATTGTTTTTCATAACAGCTCCTTTTAAGGTTGATGGTTTATGATAGGTGAAAAAGGGAGAATGGACAAGAGGAGCCTTGCATTGGTTGGGCTTTTCGTTGGTATTTTCTACCAGATACACAAGCCCTTCGCATAGTCGTGATTGGATAGGCGCTACAAAGGACAAAACAATTCTGAAGAAATCACAGGTAAGCGCTGGGTAGGGCATCGAACCCTACTGCCGTCCAAACCGGAAATCCGACAAGGCTCTGCTTCCATATTCGAGTTCTCGGCGCTCACCATAAGCGAGTATGGCAGAGGATTAAACAACTTGAAAGGGAGGTGTTGCGGTATTACACACAAACGAACAAGCCGAGCGACTAATCGAAGGGCTGGCGTTTACTTGGTGTAAGTCGCTGAAGCGGTCTGTGGCGCTTGGGGCTTTTGATCCCAGCCAGTCGGGTATCATTTCAGGGACAGCAAACCCCAAGCTGTTGGAGCGCCTGTTCTATTTCGTCAATCACGTTATCCGGCGTGGAAGCTCCGGCGGAAAGTCCTACGGTTGGATATGCCGCAAGCGCGTCAGGCAGTTCAGCCGCGCTCTCCACAAGCCAGGCCGCTTTGCCCGCAGCCTGCGCTATGGCAAAGAGTCGCTGGGTGTTGGCCGAATCCCGTCCGCCAGCCACGACAATGGCGTCAACAAGCTGGCAGAGTTCTTTCAGCGCGTTCTGCCGGTCTCGTGTGGCCCCGCAAATGGTGTCAATCACTTCAATGTCAGGGAAATAACGGCGTATTGCCTGGGCTATGAGACTATATTCATCAGTGGAAATCGTGGTTTGTCCGAGCAAGGCGGTTTTTGAGGCTGGCGCGCTGGCATGAAGCGCTGCCGCGCTGGCTTCAGCTTCCCCCGCATTCCCAACCAGCAGGCAATCAGGCGCGTAACCCTGAATCCCGACAAGTTCCCCGTGGCGCTTCTCGCCCGCGAGAAACAGCGCGTAGCCTGACTCGGCAAGCGCCTTTGCCTTCATCTGGCTGGCCTTCACCCGCAGGCAAGTCGCGTCCACAAGCCGCGCCCCCTGATCCACAAGCTGGCGTTCCTGACGCGGTGTAACGCCATGCGCCCGAATGATAACGACCGCCTCGCGCAGGTCAGCAGACGTTTCGGACGTCTCCAGCGTCTGAACGCCCCGTTGCCGCAAATCCTCAAGCACCCGTGGGTTATGAATAAGCGGTCCCATGGTATAAACCTTCTTGCCTGTTTCCGTCTCTGCTATGCTCACGGCCCGCCGTACTCCCATACAATAGCCCAGGGACTGGGCTCTGATTACCTTCATCTGTCGCTCCGCCGCTATTAGTGGCTGCAAAGCCCGTTTATGTCAATCTATCCGCCACGCTACACTGTTTTTTGCGACATAGCAAAACAAGTCTGTTCTGGTTATGATACCTCTATGATAGAAACCGCCAGAATCCGCAATTTTTGTATCATCGCGCATATTGATCACGGCAAATCAACGCTTGCCGACCGGCTCATACAGAAAGGTCGACTCGTGGAAGACCGCGACTTCCAAGACCAGATACTCGATAACATGGACATTGAGCGTGAACGAGGCATCACCATCAAAAGTCAGGCCGTTACAATTCCCTACACCGCGTCTGATAGCCGTGAGTACCTGCTTAATCTCGTTGATACGCCCGGACACGTTGATTTTACCTACGAGGTGTCCCGCGCCATCAGTTCCTGTGAGGGCGCGCTGCTTCTCGTGGACGCGACCCAGGGCGTACAGGCGCAAACCTTGTCCAATATGTACCTCGCACTGGAACATAACCTTGAGATTGTGCCGGTTATTAACAAGATTGATATGCAGGCCGCTGATATTCCAGAAACCAAGCGCCAGATCAAGCATGACCTGGGGCTTGACCCTGACAACGCGCTTCTCGTGTCGGCGCGGCAGGGAATCGGCATTGATGAACTTTTTGACGCCATTGTGAACCGTATCCCCGCACCCACTGGAAAGCGCGACGCGCCTCTTCGCGCCCTCATCTTTGACTGCCACTACGATCCCTATCGCGGCGTGGTCGTGCATATCCGCCTGTTTGACGGCGTATTGAAGCGCGGCATGAAGATTCGTTTCATGTACAACGCCTCGGAGTACGAGGTCGAGACTGTGGGGCTGTTCAAGCTGGCGCTTATTGAGACAGACGAGCTTTTAGCCGGCAGCGTGGGCTACATCATCGCGGGTATCAAAACAGTGAGCGACGTGCGGGTCGGCGACACGGTAACCAGCGCGGAAAAGCCCTGCGACGCGCCGCTCCCCGGATTCCGGGAGGTAAAGCCCGTAGTGTTTTCTTCTATATATCCTGTTGATTCTAATGACTACGAAGCGCTCAAGATCAGCCTTGAAAAGCTCAAGCTGAACGATGCCTCACTCATCTATGAGAAAGACTCGTCTGTTGCACTTGGCTTTGGGTTCCGCTGCGGTTTCCTCGGCCTCCTCCACCTTGAAGTGATACAGGAACGCCTTGAGCGGGAGTTTGACCAGTCGGTCATCTTCACTGTGCCGTCAGTCAAGTACCGTATTCTGGCGCGTGATGGTGAAAGATTCTTTGTGGACAATCCCGCAGCCTACCCGGACGAGGGCCGTATCGAAAGCGCTGAGGAGCCGTACATCCGCGCCTCAATCATCACGCCCACGACCTATCTGGGCAACATCATGACCTTGTGCATGGAGAAGCGCGGTGTACAAACCAACATGAGCTACCTTGACGAGAAGCGCGTGGAACTCATCTACGATATGCCGCTTGCCGAAGTCTTGTTCGACTTCTACGACCGTCTCAAAAGTATCAGCCGCGGCTATGCTTCGTTTGACTACGACATCACTGAGTACAAGCCAACAGCGCTTGCGAAGCTCGACATACTGCTCAATGGCAAAGCAGTAGACGCTCTGTCTCAGCTTGTGTTTCGGGACAAAGCCTACGACCGCGCCCGCATGGTGTGTGAGCGCCTCCGCGATGAGATACCGCGTCAACAGTTCAAGATTCCAATACAGGGCGCTCTTGGCAGCCAGATTATTGCGCGGGAAACAGTGAACGCGCTTCGCAAGGACGTGCTTGCCAAGTGCTATGGCGGCGACATTACGCGCAAGCGCAAGCTGCTGGAGAAGCAGAAGGAAGGCAAGAAACGTATGAAGATGGTCGGCGATGTGGAGCTGCCACAGAGCGCCTTCCTCGCGGTGCTGAAAACAAAAGACGAGTGAGCGCTGCTTGTGAGTATGTTCTGGGAACGAGGCGGGCGTTGCGGGTCAGAGCGGGCGAAGCCTCGCAGAGGGGGAGCGGAAAAGCCGTAGGCTTTGAAGCGTGGTGCGGCAACAAGTAGCCGGTCGGCAACAAAGTTGCCGCGACTTCCCCCTTTTGAGAATCGCTGGTGAGTTCTGCTTTTCTTGACATCATAAGCGCGCCACTTCATACTTAAAGTATGACACTTGCTGATAAAGTAACCGCGTCGCGCCTGGTGCTGGCGCCATTCTTCTTTGTGATATATCGACTGCCGGTGTGGTTCCCTGATGCAATGGACTGGACATGGACAGTTCCAGCGTTATGGGCGCTGTTTATTGGCGCTGAACTAACTGATCTCGTTGACGGCAAGATTGCCCGCGCCCGTAAGGAAGTGAGCGATCTTGGTAAACTGCTTGATCCATTTGCTGATGTGTTGGCGCGAATCACCTACTTCCTCTGTTTTGTACTTGACGGTATCCTGCCTTCGCCGGTCTTGCTGGTGGTTTTGTACCGTGAGTTCAGTATCCAGTTTCTGCGGAACCTTATGCTGTTGAACAAGAATATGGCGCAAGGGGCGCGTATTGGCGGGAAGATTAAGGCGGTAACGTACATGATTGCCGGGGGCGTGGCGCTTCTTGCCTCAAGCGCCCGGACACTTGGGTTTGACGCGGCGTTCACGCCTTTACGTATAGCCGCGATACTGCTCTTCCTTATATCAGCGGTCTTTGCCGTGATTTCGTTTATGGACTACCTTACAGTATACCGGAAACAGTGAGCCGCTATGGGTGAACGCGGTTTAGTTGATCTTTTCCTGTGCCGAATTACGAATCTGTCCTCGCATGAAAAGGTCTTACTTGCCCAGCGCTGTGAGAGCGAGGCTGATTTTGTTGCTCTTAGCCGTCTCGATGTTGAACTGCTGATTGGCCACGTTCTGCGCGGGGCTGCGTGGGACAAGGACGCGCTGGCGAGGCAAGCGGAGGCTGACGCGATTGCTGCCCGTCGCCGGGGCATTAGTTGGGTTTCCTATCAGGACACGCGCTATCCTCCGCTCTTGCGGGAAACCTGGGACCCGCCGCTTGTGCTATTTTATCGGGGTGTGCTGCCCAATCCTGAAAAGCCGCTGCTGGCGATTGTGGGAACGCGGGAGCCGTCAGAAGCGGGGCGGCGGGAAGCGTATACTCTGGCGCGGGATTTTGCGCGGGCTGGGGTTGCGGTCATATCAGGGCTGGCGCTGGGTATTGACGCCATGGCGCATCGGGGGAACATAGAAGGCGGCGCGTCCACAGTGGCGGTTCTGGGTTCGGGTCTGGATATGGTTTACCCGACGAGCAACCGGCCTCTGGCGCGGCGCATTGTTGAGCAGGGCGGGGCATTGTTGAGTGAGTATCCGCCGGGTTCTGGTCCTGAGAAGTGGCACTTCCCGGCGCGGAATCGAATCATTTCGGCGCTGGCGCGTGGGACTCTGATTATTGAAGCGCCGGAGCAGTCTGGCGCATTGATCACGGCGCGTTTTGCCCTTGAGCAAGGGCGCGATCTCTGGGTCAGCGCGCTTGGTGTGGCGTCACCACACGGCGAGGGTGTCCGCAAACTCTACGAAGACGGCGCTCCCTGCGTCAGCTCTGCCCGCGACATACTTGCGGACTGGGGATTGGCCGGTAACGGCAATGAGACGAGCAAACCGGCGCTCATGTTCAGTCCGTCCAGTCTTGCCGCGTCTTTAGCGGCATCGCTGAACCTTCCTGCGGGCGAGTAGTTATCCTTTATGGTAACTCATGTTACGCAGGAAGAAAAAATGGTAAGAATTTGTCATCGAATGGACGCTAATATACGCGAATATTTCATTTCTCTAAAGAAGATTCGCGTTCATTCGCGTAATTCGATGATCTTTTTCTTTCCGG
>JAIRMT010000123.1 GCA_031258505.1 Treponema sp. | reverse complement strand
CCTTGTTTGAGGTGTTCAAACCGCTCTGTTTGAAGTGTTCAAACCGCTCTGTTTGAAGTGTTCAAACCGCCCTGTTTGAAGTGTTCAAACCGCCTTGTTTGAGGTGTTCAAACCGCTCTATTTGAAGTGTTCAAACCGCCCTGTTTGAAGTGTTCAAACCGCCCTATTTGAGGTGCTTAAACCGCCTTGTTTGAAGTGTTCAAACCGCCTTGTTTGAGGTGTTCAAACCGCCCTGTTTGAAGTGTTCAAACTGCTCTGTTTGAGGTGTTCAAACCAGTCTGTTTGAAGTGTTCAAACCGCCCTGTTTGAGATGCTTAAACCGCCTTGTTTGAAGTGTTCAAACCGCCTTGTTTGAGGTGTTCAAACCGCTCTGTTTGAAGTGTTCAAACCGCCCTGTTTGAAGTGTTCAAACCGCTCTGTTTGAAGTGTTCAAACCGCCCTGTTTGAGGTGTTCAAACCGCTCTGTTTGAAGTGTTCAAACTGCTCTGTTTGAGGTGTTCAAACTGCTCTGTTTGAGGTGTTCAAACTGTCCTGTTTGAAGTGTTCAAACCGCCCTGTTTGAAGTGTTCAAACCAGCCTGTTTGAGGTATTCAAACCGCCTTGTTTGAGGTGTTCAAACTGCTCTGTTTGAAGTGTTCAAACCAGCCTATTGACGGTGCGTAAACCAGCCTGTTGACGGTGCTTAAACCAGCTTGTTGACGGTGCGTCATCCGCCTTGTTCATTGTCGTGAACTAAGCCTATTATGCCGACGTAACTAAGCCCATTAACCCGCTCCATAACATAAGGCGCATACCTGTCTATGATCGTGTCTCGATCCCGCCCACGTGTGAGACACACACTCGCCCATGTGTGAGACACACACTCGCCCACGTGTGAGACACACACTTAGCACATATCAAGGGGAAAAGTTGTGGGTCAAGTTCAGTCCAAGCGGTTTACACGTTTGTAGATACGTGCCGCTGGCGTGGAGGTCACAGCTTCTTCACCCATCTGTCGTATAAAGTTGTTAAGGGGGTGAAAAAATTATAATGGATGGCTAGAGAGCTGCTTCCATCCATGGACTTTTCTTTAATTTCCAGTTGCAGCAGATTAACGAAATCATTATACTACTTGAGAAATCCAATTACCGAGAGCGCATAAAGCCTCTGGCTTTAGGCATGGGATATTGGAGATACCGTAAGCCATGAAGCATGGGTTGACGCCACTGTAAAGCTGCCTAGAGGGAGTTTTGCGAAAACCAAACTAGGCTTCTGGCGTGTATCGTTGTAGTAAGAATCCCCCGCCTTTAGGCAAGGGGACTTGTCAATGGTGTATTCTGTTTCAAGAGGTAAATACTGATGAACGCCAGCTCCCTTATGCCTGATTCCGTGCCGTTACGTCCTATGCTTCCACCCTACCTTGAGGCGCTCAATGAGGAACAGCGGGCGGCTGTGTTTCACTCTGGCAAGAGCTTGCTCATCCTCGCGGGGGCGGGTTCAGGGAAGACACGGGTTATTACCACAAAAATCGCGTACCTTATTCGGGAACAGGGCGTGCCTCCCCAGGCCATTCTTGCAGTTACGTTCACCAATAAGGCAGCGCGGGAAATGGCAGACCGGGCGCGGCTCATTGATGGGCGAGCTGGTTTCGCCATGTTACGCACGTTTCACTCGTTTGGCGCGTGGTTCCTGCGGCAACACGGCTCACTGGCTGGGCTTGATTCAGGCTTTATCATTTATGATGACGATGATACCGCATCTCTACTTGGCGCGGTCATGGAAGGCTCATCCCGAGGAGAGGTTCGGGAGGCAGCTCGCCATATCGCACGCGCTAAAGACTACTTCCTCTCACCGGACGATCCAGAACTGACGCTTATCGATCACCGGAGCGAGTTCCGACGGATCTACCGCGACTATGAGGAACGGCTGGCAAAAACCGGTAATGTCGATTTTGGCGATCTTATCAAAAAGCCGGTGGAGATACTCAGGAACAATCCGGCAATGGCTAAACGGTTTAGGGCGCGCTTCAGGGTCATCATGGTTGATGAATATCAGGATGCTAATGTCGCGCAGTTTGAACTGCTCAAGGAAATACGCGACGAGGATACCTACATTTGTGTGGTGGGTGATGATGACCAGTCCATCTACCGGTTCCGAGGCGCGGAGGTGCGGAACATTCTTGAGTTCCCGGAGCGTTTTCCGGGTACGGATATTATCAGGCTGGAACGAAACTACCGCTCACTGGCTCCTATTCTGAGTATCGCGGCCTCAGTGGTGGATCATAACGAGGGACGACTGGAGAAAACGTTGATAGCTGTGCGTGGAACTGGTAAAAAGCCGGTGCTGGCTTTTCTGCCGAATCAGGACGAGGAGGTAATGTTCTGCGCGGAGCTTATCGAAGGGTCGTGGGACAAGCACAAGGCGGCTTACGCGGATTGGGCGATTCTGTATCGAACCAATGCGCAATCACTGGGCTTTGAGACTGAATTCCTGCGCCGGCATATCCCATACCGTGTAGTTGGTTCGCTCAAGTTCTATGAACGGGAGGAGATAAAGGATTCGCTGGCATTGCTGGCATTGCTCGTAAGCCCCCGTGATGAAGTGGCGTTCTGTCGCGTGGTGAACAAGCCGGCGCGGGGCATTGGCGCGGCTACGGTGAAGCGCGTGGTGAATGTGGCATTGGCTGAGGCGCTTGACTTTCGTGCGGCAGTGGAGCGCCTCACGCCAAAGGTTTCAGCAAAGGCGCATTTAGGGCTTGAGACGTTTTTCCACGCTATTGAACTGGGACGCGCCACACTATTCACCACCGGCGGGACACGTGGCGAGGCGCTGGCTGAGGAGGCTAGAGCTGATGAGGTGGATCAGCCCACGAAAAAAGCGCCTAGAAAACGGCGCGGGATACAAGGCTCGCTTAAAAGCGCGCGTAACAAGGAAGCCCTGATCGCTGATGAGGGGCTTTCTACGTGCGTAGTAACCCTGCTTATGGAGTCAGGCATTGCCGAGTATCACCTGAACCACGACGAAATCGCGGGCAATCAGCGTATCAGTAACCTACAGGAGCTGGCTAACGCCGCCAGTCTCTACCCCGGAACTGAGGCAGGATTACTGGACTTTCTCGAACATATCGAACTGGATCGTTCTCTGGCAGATACTGATGTAGACGACCCGAACAAGGTTACGCTTATTACGTTACACAACACAAAGGGCTTGGAGTTTCGGCGGGTGATTATGACCGGCGTTGAACAGGGCATCTTTCCCCGCGAGGACAAGCGTAACGAGGAACTGGAAGAGGAGCGCCGGCTCTTTTATGTGGGTGCGACGCGGGCTATGGATCAGCTCTATCTAAGTACCTGCGCAATGCGTCGTATGTATGGCAATACCATGCCGATGTTTCCGTCTGTGTTTCTCCATGAGATAGACCGCAAAGACCTCCGCATTGTCGGGGAGCCGCCTTATGCTTTCTCTAAAAAAGAGTGTGAAGACTACGATGAGTATAACGACTGAATCGGAGACGTCTCTCCTGCGCCATCTACCTCCGGTACTTAGGGCGCGTGGTTTTCGTCTTTATCTTGACGGTAATCGCCGCGTTGTTGATCTCTGGCAAGACAACGGCGCCGCCATACTGGGTCATACCCCATCGGCGGTGTTGCGCGAACTCAAGAACAGCGCTGAACGTGGCCTGTTCGCGCCATTCCCTCATTTTACTGAGCGCCGCTTCATCAAAGCGCTATCCCAGCTTTTTCCGGGTAAGGCAATCAGGGTCTATAGCGATAACGCCTCCTTGCGCCGCGCCCTTGTTGTAGCGGGCATCCCGGTTGACATACCCATCTTTGACCCGTCGGTGTCTGACACCACCGGCACTGACCACACCCGCCTGTTTCGCTGGCGTCCCTTTCTGCCCTTTGCCTGGCCAGGCGCTGCGGTCTTACTGCCCACGCTTCCCTGGCCGCTGTCTCCTGCCGCGCTTGTTTATAATGAGCCTTTAGCCTTAGCGCCATCAGACTACATCCCGCCGCTCATTCTCAGCGCCGCGACACGCGCCGTCTACGACCTCATCGCCACTGCACCGAAGCGTCAGGAGGTCTGCCCAGTATCGTCCGCCAGCCTATGGCGACAGCGTGGGGTCTATTGTTCGCTGACGCGCCGCTTGTCGAGCGCTGATTACGAGCGCCTTTTTCTGCGCTTTCTCGATGCAGGCTTCCTCTTGCCGCCGGATCAGGACCAGCCGCTCATACTGCCGACTGGCCTGTCCCATGGTGAAGCAGCCAAGCTGGACGCGGCGCTGTTAATGCAGGGCGATACTTAAAGCTGAAAGGCGCTTTCCAGAAAAGCCGCCACACCATCTTCCGCGTTGGAGGCAACCACCAAGTCAGCGGACTTGCGTACCTGTTCTTTGGCATTGGCCGGAGCGACAGAGTAGGTGGATTCGGAAAAGAGGGGAAGATCGTTCTCCTCGTCGCCAAACGCGATTACGTCTTGGGGACAAAGGCCGCGCTGTTTCATGGCAAGGCGCAGACCCGCGCCCTTAGAAACCCGCCCATCCATAACTTCCAGAAAAGTCCGCAGGGTACGCGCCACATAGATGCGATTTCCAAAACGGTTTACCAAGTGCTGCTTTAACGTATCGTGAATTTCCGGCTCAGAGACGAACATGCTCTTGATACACCCAGCAGGGGCTGCGGCAAGAGCTTCGCTGATATTGCCGATTACAGCCTGAATACCAGTGTGCCTGAAGTACATAGCGGCCTCCTCAGTATTCCGCTCCGCCATGAAAAAGCCATACGGCTTGTCCGGCGTACCCGGGAAATAGGCCTGATAGTACACGCCCATTGTTCGGGAAAGCTCGACGCAGTATTCAACCACATCCTTCTCAAGCAGGGTCGCGCTCAGTACCGTACCTTGAGGCATATCGACCACCTCAGCCCCATTAAAGTAGACCATGGGTCCGGTGGCGCCCAGCGGCTTGCGGTACTTCTCAACAGCTTCAAGCGCTCGTCCAGTGCAGATGATCACCTGAATACCTCGCGCGATACACGCGCTCAAGGCGCGGGTCATACGCGCGCTCATAGTCGTGTCGGGCAGCAGAACCGTCCCGTCCAAATCAACAGCCAATGCCCTGATACGGGTTGGATCAAATGTTTTAATGATTTCCATGAAAAAAGCATACAGGAAAACATGGTTAGCAACTATCTTGTAAGTAAGCGGTCTAAAAAATATAGTGGCAGAGAAAGCGCGGGCGTTTTCTCAAGGAGGAAAGAGTGGATCAGTCAGGTGCGGCGCAAATTATCATAGCGCTTATTCCTATTGTTGGCATTGTGGTGGGTTCTATCGTGGTATTCTTTTATCTTTTATGGGATCACAAGCGCAAAACCCTGCTTATTGAGGCGAGGCTGTACTCACGGCCAACGTTTGACCTGCTCTCGTTCAGCCTGCTTGCTGGTATTCTTCTTTTGAGCGTGGGTATTGCGCTCACTGTGGTATTTGCGGTGGCGCTTGGCCTGAGTCTTGGCTTACTGAGCGGAGTCATCCCGCTCGCTTTGGGTATTGGCTTGCTGGTTTACTATGCAATGAAACGTAGCGACAAAAAGTTATGAACAATCGGGACGATTTAGATGATCAGATGATCGTCGCTGAGGTCGTCTCAGGACAGAAAGAGTTGTTCCGGCTTCTTGTGAACCGGCATGAAAGAAAGGTGTATGCCATGGGTTTGAGCTTTTTTCGTAACACTGATGATGCTTCGGATTTCACTCAGGAAGTTTTCTTGAAAGTGTATCGTAACCTTTCAAGTTTTGAGGGACGTTCTCGTTTTTCCACATGGCTCTATGCCATTGCCTATAACACAGCAGTGAACAATGTTGCGCGGAAGCCTGATTCTCAGTACACGAGTCTCGCAGACGCTGAGGACATTACCGTAGACGTCGACACGCCGGAACGCCAGAGCCTGCGGCAAGCCTTACGCGCCTCAGTACGCGAGGCAGTGTGTAACCTGCCTGAACGATACCGGGTTTGCGTGGACCTTTTCTTTTTTTACGAGCGTACCTATCAGGAAATAGAAAGCATCACTGGCTATCCAGTGAACACGATTAAGTCCCATGTGTTTCGGGCAAAGAAACTCTTGCGGGAAAAACTGGCGGAGCTTGTTGAAGGAGGGATTGAATAATGACATGCGATGAAGTGATGGAGAAAGTATACGAGACATTCGGAGAGCAGGAGGTTCCGCTCCTACTCCGCATACGGATTATGGCTCATCTTTGCCATTGCAACCGCTGCGCGGAAGAATGTCGGAAACTCAGAACACTGACGCAAACGCTTATCCAGGACGACTTCTTTCCAGCCACGCCTCTAAGCAATATTGACAACATTATGGAAGAGCTTGAAAGGCTTGAAGAAGCTGAAATAAACAAAGAACGCAGCGTCGTTCCCGTATCATTGTGGGGCTGGGTAATCATCGGCTTCATCATGCTTATATCCCTGTCAAGCCTAGTTTTCGGCATGGATTTTATGAAGGTAGTCTCGACTCAGGGGCGCTCTTTTCTCCTGCCTGTGAGCCTCACCATTGGCTGTGTCGTAACCGGCTATGGCGCAATGTTCATCGGTAGCCATCTCAAAGAGCTCAAGGAGCTTTCAGACCGATTCCTACATTAAAACGCCGACACCATGTTCAGGCTGTCCAGAAGACAGCCTGAACATGGTATCATTCAGCGAGGATACGGAACACAGCTTCTTCAGAAGTGGCGCTTAGAATTTCCGCACGCTTTTCCGAACTCTTGAATAAGAGGCTCACTTCCGCGAGAAACTGGAGGTGAGGGCCGGTCTTCTCCACGGGGGAAAGTGTCAGAATGAATATCCGGCAGGGCTGATGGTCGAGTGCGTCGAATTCAACCGGTGTATCAGAAATCCCGATACACGCGACAAGGTCATGGATCGTCTGGCTCTTCCCATGAGGTATAGCGATACCATGCTTCATACCGGTTGACATCTTCTTCTCCCGTTCCATGATTGCCGTAAAAGCCTCCGCACGCTTCTCAATTTTGCCCGCAGCCACGAGTATATCAAGCATCTCATTGATAATAGCTTCTTTGGTGGTTCCCTTGAGGTGGAGACTGATCGTTTCTTTTGAAAGTACTTTCTTAAGGTTCATAATAAGAAAGTGTAGTTCCTAACTATTGAAAAGTCAACTTAAAAACTAATTCCATCGCAAGTTCATCGATTCCCTTTGTCATGGTTTTTCTACTATAATGAAACAACATTCTTATCATCAACGGGGCGATATGCTTAAAAGAGTTGACTACATCACCGATCTTGAGTGGAATCGGTTTCTTGATTTTTCGCAGGACCTTGAAACACCCTGCATCGTGATCAATCCATACACTGTTAAACGCAACTACATACAGTTGCGTGATCTCTTCCCTTACGCGCAGATATACTACGCGGTCAAGGCGAATCCCGATCCTGCGGTACTCACTCTGCTTGCCAATATGGGCTCCAGTTTCGATGTCGCGTCCCGCTATGAGCTGGACATAGTGCTGGCACTGGGCATTGAGCCAGACCGGATTTCCTATGGGAATACGATTAAGAAGGCTAAAGACATCGCTTACTTTTATGAAAAAGGTGTGCGTATGTTTGCCACAGACAGCAAGGAGGACTTACGGCATATCGCGGCAAATGCGCCCGCTTCCTGTATCTATGTCCGTCTGCTTGTGGAAAACTCCACAACCGCAGACTGGCCATTGTCGCGCAAGTTCGGGTGCCACCCGGATATGGCTTACGAACTCATCATCATGGCGCGAGACCTGGGACTGACGCCCTACGGCCTCTCCTTCCATGTTGGAAGCCAGCAACGCGATATTGGTCAGTGGGATGAAGCCATCACCAGAACAAAATACCTGTTCTCCGCACTGGAGGAGGACGAGGATATCAAGCTCGCCATGATTAACATGGGCGGCGGCTTCCCCGCGCCATACCGTGAGGCAGCAAACACACTCTCCGACTACGCGACTGAAATCAAGCGCTACCTCATCGACGACTTTGGCGACGAACTACCACACATTGTACTTGAACCGGGAAGATCGCTGGTGGGGAACAGCGGCATACTCATAAGCGAGGTGGTGCAGATTTCACGCAAAAACAACACTGCCCTGAATCGCTGGGTCTACCTTGACGTCGGCAAGTTCAATGGGCTTATCGAAACGCTCGACGAATCCATCAAGTACCCGATTGTTACCAGCAAGGATATGCCGGGCGCAAAGGAAGCCGAAGTAATTCTCGCCGGCCCAACCTGCGACAGCATGGATATTCTTTACGAGAAGTACAAATACCGTCTGCCGGTTGACCTCAAAACCGGCGAACGCATCTACTTTTTATCCGCTGGCGCGTATACCGCAAGCTATGCGGCAGTTGGCTTCAATGGCTTCCCGCCCATCAAAACGTACATTATGCCCTGGGACACTTAGCGGTTCGGGTCGCCGCTGTTTTGCCTGATCCTGCTGACTCCGACAGCCAGCAGGAGCGGGAACAGCGTTGCAACCAGCAGCCCGCTGTTCAGCGTGGTCTCGCCCATCACAAGCCCGACCACGCCCGGACCCAGGGCGCAACCCGCATCGCCAGCCAGGGCGAGAATGGCGAACATGGCTGTCCCGCCTTGGGGAAACACCCGCGACGTCATGCTGAATATGCCGGGCCACAAGACCCCGACGCTTAAACCGCAGAGGGCGCAGCCGCCTAAGGATAGAAGCGGGAAGGGCGAAAACACGGTGATAAGGTAGCTTATGGCGCAAAACGCGGCGGCAATGAGCAGGATTCGCTTGATCTCCATTTCTTCTTTTCGGGAACCAAAGTAGACTCTGGATAGACCCATCAGAGCAGCGAAGGCGCACGGGCCAAGCAGGTCGCCCATGGTTTTGGAAACCTTTAAGCCCGCTTCCGCGAAAAACGAAGCCCATTGACAGAGCGCCTGCTCAGTGGCGCCAGCGCAGACCATCAGGAGAAGGAATATAAGGAAGATTTTTTTAGTAAAGAGCGCGCGGAGCGGAACCACAGCAGCGCTGTCTTCCACAAGCCGCCATATAGGAACGCGGGTAAACAGAAGCGCGTTGCCTAGCGGGAGCAGAGCCCAGAGCATGGGAAGATAGCGCCAATGTTCAATGCCAACAAACCCGAAGTAGGCGCTTGACAGCAAGACTACCGCGACAAAACCCCAACAGTAGAACGAGTGCAGAAGACTCATGGCCGCGCTTTTGTTTGAGGTCGGCAGAGCTTCCACAATGGGGCTAATGATCACTTCGAGAAGCCCGCCGCCCAGGGCGTTAATAATGACCGCGATAAGCAAGCCCCAGTACGGAACTGGTAGTACGAAGGGCAGGATGCCCATTGCGAAGAGGCCGACGCCGCAAAACACGCCCGCGCTCACCGCCGCTGTCCGGTATCCAATCCTGTCAACAAAACGCGCCGCAGCCAGGTCCAACAGCAGTTGTGTCCCAAAATTCAGCGACGTCAGCAGCGCCAGCCTGCCAATGCTTATATCAAACTGCCGCTGAAAGGTAAGAAACAGCAAAGGACCCAAGTTATTCACAATGGCCTGACTCACATACCCCAAGTAACAGGCTGTCAGGGTATGGCGGTAGCTCAGTTCTTTCATGACGAAATCATACCGGTATATGGCAAATGTTGCGAGCCTCCTTCCAACGGTGTCAGACACATGAACAGCGCCAGACACTGAACAGCGCCAGACACTAGGAGGACACAGACCCCGTAAGGACAGACACTACGGATGCTCCGTCCGTTATAACGGATGCTCTGTCCGTTATAACGGATGCTCTGTCCGTTATAACGGATGACCCGTCCGTTATAACGGATGCTCTGTCCGTTATAACGGATGCTCCGTCCGTTATAACGGATGACCCGTCCGTTATAACGGATGCTCTGTCCGTTATAACGGATGCTCTGTCCGTTATAACGGATGACCCGTCCGTTATAACGGATGACCCGTCCGTTATAACGGATGACTTGTCCGTTATAACGGATGCTCCGTCCGTTATAACGGATGACTTGTCCGTTATAACGGATGCTCTGTCCGTTATAACGGATGACTTGTCCGTTATAACGGATGCTCTGTCCGTTATAACGGATGACCTGTCCGTTATAACGGATGCTCGGTCGTCTGGTGTGTGGCGCTTGGGCGGGTAGGTGCGCCATACACGAGTGGAGGTGCGGCGCAGGGACCGGAAAAAAAGAGTGGGGGTAGCGGAAAACACGCGAAGCGGGTTTGGAGCGAGGGGGAGCAGCGGAAATAGCGGCGCAGCATTGGGGAACATGGCGCGCTTCTTCCTCAACGGCGCTCCCCCTTCTTATTTTTTCTTATAACTCGCCTTACGCGCCAGAAAGAAAAAGATCATCGAATTACGCGAATGAACGCGAATCTTCTTTAGAGAAATGACATATTCGCGGACAAATTCTTACCTTGTAACGCCGGTATCAGAGACCGCACTCTATGCTGTTCAAAGCCGGTTGAACAAGCGCGCTGGATACCGTAGTATCAACACACTATGCCTAAAATTGAAGTAAACGAAGCGGTTTTTTATACACTGGCCGGAAAACGCTGGGACACGCAGGAGGCGTTTGAGTCGGCGCTGGCCTGCGCCAAGGCCGAACTGGATGAGGACTCGGATAAAAGTCTGCCAGAGGACGAGCGAACCCTCAAGATCGAGTTAAACGACACGAATCGCCCCGACCTTTGGGGTATGGCGGGCTGCGCAAGACAGCTTGCCATCTATCACAGCGGGAAAACGCCGCGCTACCCCTTTTTCTCCACACCAACAGCGTCTCAGAAGGCAAGCCATCGAGTAACGGTGGAGCAGACAGTGCGGCAGGTGCGCCCGTATCTGGCAGGCTTCATCGCCTCTGGCAAGGCGATCAGCGACGCGGCGCTCCGCGATATGATTCAGACTCAGGAAAAGCTGGCGTGGAACTTTGGCCGCAAGCGTCGGACTATCTCAATGGGGCTGTATCGCATCGCCATCATCAAGTGGCCCATTCATTACAAGGCGGTCGATCCAGACTCAGTGAGCTTTGTTCCCCTACAATGGGAGCTTATCGGCGCTAAGACTCCGCTGACTCTGCGTGAAATTCTCAAAAAGCACCCCAAAGGCAGGGAATATGCCTTTATTCAGGAGCATGAGCCGCTCCATCCACTGCTGATCGATGATGAAGGCGCGATTCTGTCATACCCGCCTATCATCAACTCGGCAGAACTCGGGGCTGTGCAGGTGGGCGACAGCGGCCTCTTTGTCGAACTTACCGGCACTGAACAGCAGTCGGTAACGCTGGCAGCGTCAATCATGGCCTGCGACCTTGCAGACCAGGGTTATACCATTGAGCCGGTTGCTGTTGATTACGAGTACGACACGCCATTCGGCAGAACCTGCATCACTCCATACTACTTTCAGGAGCCGGTGTTCTGTTCCCTTACCCGTATAGAGAAGTTTCTAGGCGAGTCCCTGAGCGCCGAAGAATGTGTCTCAGCTCTGATGAAGATGGGCTGCCGCGCCGAGGCAACCCAGGGCGTTGAGCGCGGTGTGAACTCTGGACAAAGCAGCGAAGGCGTTATGCTGTATCCGCCGGAGTATCGCAACGACTTTTTACACGCCGCTGATGTGGCGGAGGACGTGATGATCGGGCAGGGGCTTGCCGCTTTCAAACCGGAGCGTCCTCGGGACTTCACCATTGGCCGGCTCAGTCCTACAACCCTGTTCAGCCGTCGCGTTAAGGAAATCCTCGTGGGTCTGGGGTATCAGGAGATGATTTATACCTACCTTGGTTCCAAAAAGGATTTTGTTGACAAGATGCGTGTTAATGGCAGCCGCGCTATCCGCATTGCCAACCCCATGACCGAGAACTACGAGTATGTCCGCGACAGCCCCTTGCCGTCTCTGTTGATGAGCGAAGCAGTGTCTGGACACGCGGTCTATCCCCACCGCGTCTTTGAGACTGGCAAGGTTGCCTATTGCGACGCGGCTGAAAACTATGGCACGAGTACCCGCCAGTATCTGGGTCTGTTCATGGCTGACAAGGACGCCAACTTCAACAGTGCGGCCAGCCTTATACAGACGCTTTTTTACTATCTTTCGCGGGAATATACCGCGCAGGAGAGCGCAGACCCCCGTTTTATCGCGGGACGCGCTGCCGCGCTCGTGTACAAAGGCAAAAACATCGGTGTCTTTGGCGAAATTCACCCTGAAGTGCTCCAAAACTGGGGGCTAACTATGCCCTGTATCGGCGCTGAACTCGACCTTGACGCGCTAATGTAAAAGTTTCCTGATAAGCAATGCGCAAATGCGGAATGTGTTTCCAACGCTTGTACGTTATAAGCGCCTCTATCAGTGGACGTTTTAATAGTATGGTTTTAACTTTACTCTAAGGCTGTTCCAGAGCTTCAATGCTGGGACAGCCTTTACAAAAATATGAACAGTATCTTAAAAAAGATTGGCCCCTTGAGCTTCTATAAAGAAGCCTT
>JAIRMT010000121.1 GCA_031258505.1 Treponema sp. | reverse complement strand
GGCTGGAGGAGATATTCGCCGTATCAATGGAAAACAAACCTATTGCGATACAAGCTGCTTAATGCTCTGAGTATTCCGAAGATACTGCTTCCATGAAACGCACTCCTGCGAAGCGCGCTTCATGGAAGCAGCGGCGTTTCTATGCGTTTATCCTGTAAGTCGCCCCTCTTACCATTCCACATTTCTTTCCTTATATTAAAGCTATGGCTTTTTCTGTCAGTCAGACTGCGCCGCTGTCGCCGTATCATCTGGGTAGGGCGCGGGAACAGTACACGCTGTTCAATGTGTTTAACGCGCTGTCGTGGTCATTCCTTATCGGGAACGTGATTACGCTTTTTGCCATGCGTCTTGATTTTTCCGCTACTGAGCTGGGCATACTCAACGCGTTAATATATGTAGCGTTTTTCTTCCTGCCGCTTGGCAAGGTGCTGACTAAACGTTTTTCCATCATTCATATCTTCAGTGTAGCCTGGATTGGTCGGGCTATTGGCATGATTCCCCTGCTCTTTATCCCCATACTGTTTGATGCGGGCTATCATAGCTTTACTAAGTACCTTTTGCTGATTGGGGTGCTGCTGTTTCACGCGGCGCGGGGCATTGGCATGGTTGGTAACAATCCGGTGTTAAGCGCTATGGCGACTGGGCCGGATCGGGGAAGCTACATGACTCAGATTCAGGCGATTAACAGCGCTGTGGGTATGTTCTGCGGCTTTGTCATTGCGCTGGCGCTTGGCGACGAACCTTCGCCCTGGATCTATGCTGTGCTGATGGCGATTGGCATTGGAACTGGCATAGCGAGCGGGATACTGATGCGGGGCTTACCGGAACCGCCGTCAGAATCATGCGGCGAGAGTGTTGACTTGTTGACGCTGATGAAAAACGCGCTGACCGATGCCTCTATGCGCTACTTCATTGTGATTTTGTTCATTGTGGCGCTGGTGTCGGGTGTGTCCCGCGCCTTCATCATCGTATATAGCAAAGACCCGTTGGTGTTCCAGCAAGGCGCGGGCATGGTGTCGCTCTATTCAGTGTTTGGCGGGCTGGGTGTCTTGGTGATCCAACTGCTGATAAAGTTCCTCATTGACCGTATCGGGGCGAAGCCTATTTTTATCGTGTGTTCGATTATTGGCTTGGTGGGTATGTTGCCGGTCGTGTTTACTCCGGTTGGACTGACGCTGGGCGCGGAGAATCCGGGAGTGGAAGTGGTACTCCTGCTTTCTTTTCTTTTCTTTATCCTAAATTTTGGCTTTTTGGGTGCGGAAGGCATTGCTCAGACCTATTTTTTGAACCTTGTGCCAGCGAAGATGATGCTTGATATGGGTATCTTGTACTTTTTCATCTTTGGCGTTGCCGGCGTACTTGGTTCTTTTCTTGCGGGCTTGTTTTTAGATGTGCTTGTTGCACTTGGTTTCAGCAAATTCATTGCGTTCAAGGCTCTATACATCATCCTGATCGCTCTGACAATAGTGGTGGTGTTTCTACAACGTAAACTTGTGTCCCTTGGAGCTTTGCCGTTCAGGAACGCGATTGAGGTGATCTTCTCGTTTCGGGATCTGCGGGCGATTTCGCTTTTGGACCGTCTGCATAAAACAAAGGATAGTGAGGAAGAGGAAGAGATACTGGAGGCATTGCGCGATACGCCATCATCGCTTGCCATAAAGGAACTGCTGGAACGGGCGAAGTCTCCCCGTCTGGCGATACGGCTGGAATCATTGCTGGCAATAGAGGCGCTGGAAACGCTCAACCAGGACGCGGAACAGGCGCTTATAGCCGATATTGTGAACCATCCCTATACTACGGCTTATCTCGCGGCGCGCATACTGGGAACTCATAGCGCAGCCTCAGCCATACCGTTGTTACGGCAGAAAGCGTTTGCCGATGACTATATGCTGGCGGGAGAAGCGATAGTGGCGCTTGCCAAACTTGGGGACAAGGATTTCCGTCCTGAAATTGAGCGTCTCATTATCAATACGAAGAATCCTCGTCTGGAACTGATGGGCGTAGCTGCTTTTGGCATATACGCTTCGCCTGATTCGCTGTCAATACTGGTAGACCTCCTGCGTGGCGCTGACCCGCCGCCTTATTTGCGCGACGAGGTAGTCCTGGCAATGGCGAGTATTCTTGACATTGAGAACCAGTTTTACCCGCTTCTGGTACGTTTTCTTGATAATGAGAGCCTGGCTCCAATGCTGGCGCTAGATGAAGCTGAGTCGGCTCATGGCTTTTATCGTAGTACCCACAATTCTTGGTTCCAGAAACGCCGGCCTGAGCTTGCTGAATGTGGCGCGGCAGCAAAGGCGCTGCAGAGTGCGGTATCGGCGTGGATACAGGCAGGCGATGGCGCGCCTCTGTCCCGCTGGATACTGGAACTGCCCGGCAATCTCACTGAACCCATGGTCCAGTGCATCATGGCGGAGATCGTGCTTGATACTGAGCTTGCATCCATGGAGCGCCTCCATCTCCTCATCGTCCATTGGTCGGCTCATATTCTGCGGGTCTGGATTACGCGGCTCAAAACTCAGCGTGTAAAGGAAGCGGCGCCGGAGCATCAGCCGTAAACTTAAATAACAAAAAGTTATCTGACAGTTTCGGTACGCATTACTATCTTAGAAACAGATGTTCATGGCCGTATGGCAGGAACAATGGGGAAGCATGTGTCCCCGAAGGTTTTTTATAAAAGAAGGAGTCCAGCATGGAGCCGAATCAACCGAAACGAAACGCCGGTGGGCCTGTAGAGAACAAGCCTAATCTGTTCAACTTCCTCATCATTGGGGTTGTCATCACCTTCGCGCTTAACATTTTTATGAGTAGCCTGGCCGCAGGCAGTAAGACTCAGATCGAGTATGGTCAGTTTATACAGCTCGTGGAAAACGGTGCGGTAAAACAGGTACAGATTGGGGAGGAGCAGATCGCCCTCACCCTGAAAGGAGAAAGCGACGAGAACGTTGTCCGCAATATTCTCCGGCTGGATGATGTCGCCACTACCAAGCTTCCCTCTTTTTCAAACGGGAATCAGGTTTTCTATACTGGCAGGGTGGAAGACCCTCTTCTCACAAACCGTCTCCTCCAACATGAGGTGGCCTTTTTCCGGCCCATCGTCCAGTCCAACCCCATACTGAGTTTCATTTCCAGTTGGGTCTTTCCTTTGCTCATCTTTTACGTTCTTTATTCTTTTATTATGCGGAAGTTTGCGGGTAACTTTGGTGCGGGACTAGGCGGTATGATGAATGTGGGCAAGTCCAAGGCGAAATTCTACGACATGGAAAAAAACACTGGCGTTACTTTTAACGACGTTGCCGGTCAGGACGAGGCTAAGGAAAGTCTGATTGAGCTGGTAGATTTCCTCCAAAATCCGGACAAGTACCGTAAAATTGGCGCTAAACAGCCCAAAGGCGCGCTTCTGGTAGGCCCGCCGGGAACAGGCAAAACGCTTCTCGCAAAAGCGGTAGCTGGGGAAGCAAAGGTTCCCTTCTTTTCCTTATCTGGTTCTGAATTCGTGGAAATGTTTGTCGGCGTTGGCGCGAGCCGTGTACGCGATCTTTTTGCGCAGGCCGCCAAGCACAGCCCTTGTATCATTTTTATTGACGAGATTGACGCCATTGGCAAGAGCCGCGACAACCAGATGGGTAGTAATGATGAACGGGAACAAACCCTGAACCAGCTTCTTTCGGAAATGGATGGTTTTGATTCCTCCAAAAGTATACTGATTCTGGCAGCCACGAACCGGCCTGAGATTCTCGACAAGGCTCTACTCCGTCCGGGCCGTTTTGACCGGAGGGTTATTGTGGATAAGCCTGATCTTTCTGGACGGGAGGCCATACTCGCGGTCCACGGGAAAAAAGTAACGCTGGGCGACAATGTGGATATGAAAGAAATCAGTCGCTCCACCAGCGGCGCGACTGGCGCAGACCTTGCCAACATGGTAAACGAAGCGGCGCTCCGGGCAGTACGCATGGGTCGCGCCGAAGTGCTTCAGGAAGACCTTATGGAAGCGGTGGAAGTGGTTATCGCGGGGAAGGAAAAAAAGGACCGCATCTTAAATCCCAAAGAAAAACGTATGGTTGCCTTCCACGAAGTGGGACACGCCCTTGCGTCGGCACTTCAGAAAAGTGCTCAACCGGTAACGAAGATCACTATAGTTCCCCGCACCATGGGCGCATTAGGCTATACCATGAATGTCCCTGAAGAAGAGCGCTACCTTATGACCAAATCGGAACTTCTCGCCCGCATCACTACCCTCCTCGCAGGCCGTGCTGCGGAAGAAATTGAATTCAGTGAAGAAAGCACTGGCGCATCCAACGACATAGAGCAGGCCACGAAACTCGCCCGAAGCATAGTAACCCAGTACGGCATGAGTGATAAGTTTGGCATGATGGGTCTTGAAAGCCCCAGCAGTCAGTATCTGGATGGCCGCCCTGTATTCACCGCGTCTGATGTTTCAAGCGCCGGAGTGGACGAAGAAATTTCCCGCATCATCAGGGAATGTCACGAAACAGCCCTGAGTCTCCTTAGGGAAAATCGCGCAAAACTTACGGAGATCGCGGAATATCTCGTTACCCATGAGAGCATCAACGGCACACAGTTTATGGAACTTTTGAAGCCATAGTTTAGGATTGTTTTAACCATACGCGTTTTATGCAGTAGACAGGGCAATATTGCCTACATTTTCTCGATACTGTTTCGGCGTTATACCAAACTGTTTCTTAAACAAGCGTCCAAAGTGCGCCTGATCCGCAAAACAGAGCTCGGCGGCGATTGACGCAATAGGGGCGGTACTTTTTCGCAAAAGGCTTGCCGCGACTTCGAGGCGTTTTTGGCGGGTAGGCCATTACCGTCATGCCCTCTGACTTTTTGAATACATGGCAGAGATAACTTTTATTAATCGCTATACCTTGCGCTATATCATCAAGCGTCCAGTTGTCCATTATATTTGCTTCAATATAGTGTTTTACTATGTCTGTAAGTGGAATGGATCGTTTTTTCTTGTTCTCATGGACAAGAGTCGTAAAGCAGACAAAGGATTCTACGCTCAAAGCGATCATTTCGTTCCCCGTCTTGCATAATTCCAAGCGCCGCAGGTAGCTGTCCCTGAGCGAATAAGCGGCGGAAGGCTCAATACCACCTTCAATCATAGCCCGGCATCCAAGACTAAGCCCAGTACAAATTTCATACTCAATCCGCTTCAGTTCGCATTGCACCATTTTGCTGCAATGCCCAACTAAAGATGGATTGCCTCTCATTTTTACTTCATCAACATTACCCTCAGAAACCGCCATAAAAAACTTTCGTTCCCAGGCATAGCTTAAAAGTTCCTCATCCATAAAGACAATCTAAGCAGATTAGGCGTATCGGCTTTGAAGAAGGCCGTTAGGGTTCTGTGTCTGGTACTTTTGACGGCTGGTTTTGGGTTTGCCCAGGAGGAAGCCAGCGAAAAAAAATGGGGCGGCACCGTGATATTTAGTCCAGGTGGATTAATTGCCGGAGAAAAAGCCGTTGTGGGGCTACCCATATAATATGGACTCCCTTTACGAGACGTATTGGACTACCGGTCGGTGCAACGGCGTTTTATCAAAAAGACGGCGTGGGCGGAGTTGGGCTTGTGGCTGGTATTGAAATAGTACCTGTCGGAGGAGTAAGTAAGACCGGCGTGTTCAGCGGTTTACTCCTTGACGTAAAAGCTGGAGGTATGTTGCTGATTGGAGATGGATATGATTTTTCAATTTGTGGAGACGCACATATCGGTTATAAACTGATAACCAGCGAGGGGTTTGTGTTTTCACCTGCCATTGGTACCACATATACCGAATCAACCGGATTTGGGTTTACCTTACGGTTCGCTATGGGTTTTGCATATTAACCTGTTTGGGTTTCCATATTTTTATGCCTTCTTTCCAAAAATATGGAAACAGCTCACAAAGACGGGAACCATCCTCGAAAAGGGGAATGGCTCATAAAGACACGAGAACCACTTACAAAAACATGGAAGCTGGCTTTCAAAGTATACTATAAAGAAAGAAAGAGCCTGGCGAAGACCTACTTTCCCGCACTATGTGCAGTATCATTGGCGTAAGAGGGCTTGACTTCCGTGTTCGGCATGGGAACGGGTATAACACCTCCACTATAAT
>JAIRMT010000001.1 GCA_031258505.1 Treponema sp. | reverse complement strand
GCGGAGAACCGATGAGCAACAGCGGAGAACCGATGAGCAAATCGCCAGAACGTCCAAAGAGGTGGCCGAACTATCAATTAGCGGGCGGAGAACCGATGAACAACAGCGGAGAACCGATGAGCAAATCGCCAAAATGTCCAAAGAGGTGGCCGAACTATCAAAAAATATCGGCGGCGTGAATAGATCCCTGGGCAGATGGACGGAACAGATGGTTGCCGCCAAGCTGTGGGAAAAGTTTGACGCCTTTGAGTATGAGTTCACCAGAGGCAGCCGAAATATTAAGTTCCGTGACGGAAAGCAAATCATCGCGGAAGCGGACATTTTCCTCGAAAACGGCGATTACGCAATGCCTGTTGAAGTGAAAACGGATCTAATCGAAGAAGACATAGACGACCACCTTGACCGGATAGGCAAGATACGTCTTTACATGGACAAGCGCGGCGACAAACGGCTTCTGGTTGGGGCTGTGGCCGGGGCAATCGTTCCTGAAAGTGTGTGCCGGTACGCGCAAAAGAAAGGGTTGTATGTTGTGGTACAGTCGGGGGATTCTGTAGAAGTGGTCGGTATACCTAATGGGTTTGAGGTGAGAAAATGGTAAAAAGGCGTTAGTCTCCAGTTTTTGCTGTCCATGACAAAAAACCGGAGGCTGGCGGCGGTATCTGGAGCTACGCCGGAGGTTCTTAGCCGTGTATTATATGCAACTGAAGAGAGAGGGATCGAAAAACAACGGACTGTAGGAACAGAAAAGACAAATACACACGCTATAATGGTTCAGGCAAATAACCGTGGCGGCAGTTTTGGCTGGGTGGCGCAGGCGTGCGATGCCCTGGAGATCAATGGTTTTGACAACTGGTTCCTTCCTTAACAAGAGATGAACTTCACTATATGTACGGCAATCTGCATATATGCGAAACATTGGAGGCTTCAGTCTTGGCTGGTATTGGTCATCAACTTATGGTGAGAATGCGTCTTCCAAGTCCGTGCTGTAAGGCAGTTTTAGGCGAGGAGAAACGGAAGCGGCGTTCCGTAAAAGCGTGCGGGAACCGCCGCGCATGGGATGTCAGGCGCCTTTTTCACGGGCTTTTTAGGGGGACAGGCGGCGTAACGATCAGGGTGGCTGTCCCAGCGCATCGGCGCCGGAAGTCAAGCTTGCGAGGAGGCGCTTATGGAGCAGTGAACGGGAAGACGTTGTGTTGCTTCTGCCATAATGCCTCCTCATCCTACCTCACCACATCAATCGTAACAAAGCATTGAGGGTGGATCCAAGCGTTCCCGCTGACTGGCATGGGAATTTCTATGCGTTTATCCTGATTTGAGACTTGACAAGATCAAATATGAATGTTAGAATATTTATATCTTGGACGATTAACTCAGTGGCGAGAGTGCTACCTTCACACGGTAGAAGTCGCTGGTTCAAATCCAGCATCGTCCATACATGAAACATATTTTGCTCAGTTTGTTCGTTGTTGCGTTTTTTGCGTCCTGTTCTGCTCAAATCAATGGTTCCCTTAATGTTGACGCTTCCGCTGATGTTACTCTTCGCGCCGCACTGGAGCCGCGCATAGCTACGCTCATTCGCACCTTGTCCCGTGTAGGTGGCGAAACCGGCGCTCAAATCATTGACGGCCCGTCTATCGGGCGCTCTATGGCTGTTGCACCTGGGATCAAGGCCGCGTCTTTCACTAATGTGAACAGTTCCACCATTGAGGGAACGATCAGCCTATACCGTGTTGATGAGTTTCTCGCCATCCCTTCACGGGCAGTGGCGACCCGTTTTATCACTTACGAGCAAAGCGGCGCAGGTGGTCAAATCACGATACATCTGGACCGGAGTTCAGGGCCGCAGATCATTCCACTTATATCACGAGACGTAGTTGATTACCTTACCGCGCTCATGGCGCCGGTCGTTACGGGCGAAACGCTTTCCCACGCCGACTATCTCAGTTTGGTAACTATGATATATGGCAAACCAGTGGCTGACGAGATGGCTACCGCCCGTATCCGCGCTTCAATCGCCTTCCCTGCTACTGTTACTGCCATCAAAGGAGGCGTGGCCGTCGATAATCGTGCTGAATTTGACATTCCCCTTCTTGACCTGCTTGTGCTTGAACGCGCCTTAGACTATCAGGTGAGCTGGTGATCTAAAAAGCGCCCCAGTTTGAGGGCGCTTGCTACTATTCGTCTTCGAGCGCCGCCATGGCGGGCGTCTGCTCCGGTAACTTGCGCGGGCGACCCACGCCGCGCTTCACCACCGGTTCACTTACGTTGCTTGTTTCCGTGTTAGGCGTACTCGTAGCGTTAGCTGTCGGCGCCTCTTGAGAAGCAACAGGCGCATCCTTATCCGGGAACATGATTTTGCGCACTTTCGATTCTACCTCTTTGGTAAACTCAGGGTGTTCCTCAAGATAGATTCTGGCGTTGTCCCGTCCCTGACCGACCTTTTCCTCGCCATAGGCATACCATGCGCCTTTCTTGTCGATGATCTCGTACTTGACCGCTGCGTCAAGGATACTTGCTGCTGAGGAAATGCCTTTGCCGAATATAATTTCAAGTTCAGCGCGTCTAAACGGCGGCGCAACTTTGTTCTTCAAGACCTTGACCCGTACACGGTTTCCAATAGCATCAGAATCCCCTTTCTCAATGGTCTCAACCTTGCGCACCTCAAGCCGTATTGAGGCGTAGAACTTGAGCGCGTTACCGCCGGTGGTAGTCTCCGGATTCCCAAACATAACACCGATCTTCATGCGAATCTGGTTAATGAAAATAAGAATGGCGTGAGACTTGCCGATGATGGCAGTCAGCTTCCGCATGGCCTGACTCATCAGCCGCGCCTGAAGCCCCATCTGCGCGTCCCCCATGTCACCATCAATCTCCGCGCGCGGAGTCAATGCCGCAACAGAGTCCACCACGATCACGTCCACTGCGCCAGAACGCACCAGGCTTTCTGTGATCTCAAGCGCCTGCTCGCCGTTGTCCGGCTGGGAAATCCACAACTCCTCAGTATTGACACCGAGGTTTTTTGCATAAACCGGGTCCAAGGCGTGTTCCGCATCCACAAACGCGGCAATGCCCCCCAGTTTCTGCGACTCGGCAATAGCGTGGAGCGCCAGCGTTGTCTTACCGGAAGACTCTGGCCCGTAGATTTCGATGATGCGCCCGCGCGGATAGCCGCCAATGCCCAGCGCCTCATCCAGCAGTATGGAACCAGATGGAATAACCTCAATGCCAATCGCGTTGGTATGATCCCCCAGCTTCATAATTGAGCCAGAACCAAACTGCTTCTCAATCTGGAGACGGGCAGCCTCCAATGCTTTTACCTTTTCTTCACTTGAACTCAAGGGATTCCCCTTGAACTTTTCAGAATCACTCATCTTTGCCATGTTTTTCTCCTTTTGTCTTTCTATAAGGACGATCATATCAATGCTTGCTTCAATGATTCTTCTATATCATATTCCCAACAAATTGGCTATCGGCTATTCCAGTTCCAACGTGATGATAGTATCAGACATGAGTGGAGTTCCGACGGGCGGATTCTGGTAACGAACCCAGCCATCACCCTTTAGCTCGATATGCAGGTCGTCGCGGAGCAGAAGCGGCATGAGTTCGCGCTTGGAATAGCCGGTGAAGTCAGGAACCACACCATCAATGACCGGCGCGGCAATGTTTTCAAGAAGAATCGTGCCAGAGTGATCGATCTGCTGGTTTTTCCCACGGGGGATTCCAAGATAATCAACCAGCGCTTCGGCAGCTTCCCGGATGCGAGGCGCTGCGATTCTGCTTCCATAATAAGAACCGCTCTGCGGCTTCACGATAACCATGTACAGAATCAGGGAAGGAGAGTCTGCCGGAAGCATAGCAATACAACTGGCAATATAGTCGGTTTCGGAATAGGCGTTGGTGCGCGGATCGATCATCTGCGCCGTGCCGGTTTTTACAGACATGGAAAGGTCTTCCATAGTGGCGCGCCAGGCAATGCCGCTTTCCGACGAGGTAACATCAGCCATGTAGGAACGAATCGCCCGGGCCGTTGCCGGTTTGATGACCTGTCTCGGAGCGCTGGTCTCAAAGACTCGCTCAGTTTGGCCATCCTCTGACCGGATCATGGATACCACCCGAGGCTGTACGAGGAGGCCGTCGTTGGCTACGGCAGTGGCGGCCTGCAATATCTGGAGCGCGGATACCGCGATTTCCTGACCCATGGCAATAGTCGGCTTGGAACGCGCCGACCACTGCCGCAAACTTGCAAGCACGCCGGCGGTTTCACCAGGATTGCCCGCACCGATTTTGCTGCCAAAACCCAAGTTCCGTAAGATCTGATAAAACGGCTCGATTTCAATCCGGTCGGATGCGTAGGCAACGCCAGCGTTACAGGAGTAGGTCAGAATTTCTTTGGCGCTTACCCTGCCGTGAACACCCAGACAGTTGATCACTACCCGTTCCCCCAGTCTAGTAACGTGTTCGTAGTGCCCATTGCAGACAAAGGTCGTGTTACCCGTGATAGAGTCGGAATCAAGAAGCGCGGCAATGGAGAAAATCTTGAATACCGAACCCGGCTCATACGACCAGACCGCCGGACGATAGGTCAAGACGTTCTCGTCGGCGGATTGGATGTCGTTAGGGTCAAAGTCGGGCAGAGAGGCCGCACCCAGAAGCTCGCCAGTACGCGGGTCCATTGCCATAAGCATAACTGACTCGGCGTTATTCTCAACCAGAGCAGCCCGCGCTATATCCTCAAGCTTGTATTGAATGTTGGCGTCTATGGTCAGGATAACCTGACTCCCATTGAGGTTTCCCTGTGCGCTCAGGTCGTTCTCAAAGGCGAACTCAATTCCCTCAAGACCCATGCCCTCATTTCCCACAAAGCCCAGAATCTGGCTTGCCAGCGTTTTCTCAGGATAGACCCGCCCTGAGGTCGCCTCAATGTTCACTCCCTTGAGCGGTTGCTTCTGGAGTTCCTCAATTTGCTGTATAACCTCCTGGCCAACCCGTCTCTTGAGATAGATAAAGTCTGAGGAGGAGTTAGTGATTCGGCGCCGGATTTCCTCAGCCGACATCTCCAAGATCGGGGAGAGCGCCTGGCTGAATACCGTGAGATCGCTGATCTCAGGCCGCCATACCGTAACGTTGCCCTGACGGGTAGGCAAGGCCAGAATGCGGCCATTTCGGTCGAGGATAGCGCCGCGTTCAGCGTTGCTCCGTTCTGGAACCTCAACTTCCTTGTTGTTTGGATCAAGCATAAGCCCGCCATAGCGAAACAGAACAAGCGTTGCAAGCAGGATGAATAAGCCTAAAAAGGCGCTCACCCGCCACGGCTTAATGATAAACTCTTTTGATTCTTTTACAGACACTTCCTTGTTCCCTCAATTCCCTAAAACTTTTCCTATTATATTGTCTATCGGAATAGGGCCGTAGGAACGGGAGTCGTACGATTGCAGGCTATTGTCTCCCAGCGCGATGAATTTGCCGCTTGACGTGATACCAGCACAACGCTTCACCGCGATATCCCCCATAGGCGTGTAAAAAATGACCACATCGCCCTCCTTGGGCATGGCCCAGAAAAAAAGATAACGCTCAGACCAGGGAAAGCGCAGACCATAGTAGCACCGGTCCACCATGAGAACCGTACCCGGCTGTATAGTCGGCGACATAGATTGTCCCTCCGTAAGCACGAAGTCAAAAATGAATAGCTTTATCATCAATGCAATAAAAAATGCAGCAAGAATCGCCCGACCAGTTCCCCGCTCCGTAACAGTGTTTTCCATACGCAAACTAATTCCTGAGCCTAGTATAATCATTCCTTTTTTTTATGTCGATAAAGAATCCATGACGCGAGAATTATTGATCCAACAACAAGTTAAGAGGCATAGATATGTTACCCCGCCCATTGGGGAACAGCCGCTTAAGGAACGCTCCGAACGCTCCTCTATGTATGCGCTTCAGCGTTATGATTTACCTATCGGTTCTAACACGAATCCATTGATACAACAGATCAAGCAAAATCCGATTTCACCGGCTCGATATAAGAGAAACAGCTCAAGCGGAGCAGTGTCCGCATATACGCCGTTGGTCTCGCCGGCAAATACGCGGGTGATCCATTCTGACATCAAGCCCGCGCCGCTTCCCCGACAGGGCTTCCCCATGACTCTGCTCGTACCAATACTCGCCATAGGCGGATTGGTCGCTTTCTCCATTATCTCCCTCAGTTGGCCGGAAATAGGTTTGACGCAGAGGCTGGCGCTTTTCCCCTGGAGCGCGGGCTCTCTTACCCTTGAACCCGGAACCAACGACAAGCAAATCAATTCCAATATGGAATCCTATGCTGGCTTGTCCTCATCTACCTCAGGTATCAATGAGATCATTTCCCTTAATATAATGGAAGCCTTTGAATGGGAGGAATACATAGTACAACGGGGAGATACTATCTCCGGCATTGCCCAGAAATACGCGCTTTCCATGGACGCTATTATTGCTTCCAACAACATCTCCAACGCCGGTCTGCTAAGAATTGGCGAAAAGCTCAAAATCCCCAACATGGATGGAATTCCTTACACGGTTAAGCAGGGCGATACCCTGGAAAAGATATCAAAGACCATGGGTGTTCCTTTTACGGCGATTCTGGATGCCAACGATATTCAGGACTCGAACATAAAGACAGATACAGTATTGTTTATCCCTGGCGCAAAGATGAAAAAAGATGAGCTCAACAAAGCCCTGGGCATAAATATTGGAGGAGATTCCTTTATCTATCCGATACGAGGGCGGCTGACCTCGCCCTTTGGCTGGCGAGACGATCCCCTTACCGGTGCAAGAACTTATCATGCGGCGCTAGACCTCGCGGCAACCCTCGGAACGCCTGTTAAGGCATCAATGAAGGGTACGGTTTCCTCAGCAGGACAAAACGCGATATATGGGAAATTCGTTATCATTACCCATACTAATGGCTATCAGAGCATGTATGGACACTTAAGCGCTATCTCGGTGGCCCAGGGAACCTCTGTGGAGCAGGGCGCTAAGATTGGTGAGGTTGGAAGTACCGGAAGAAGTACCGGTCCGCACCTCCATTTCGCCTTATTCAAGAATGGACGGGCAGTTGACCCGCTTGAATTCTTAAAGTAAAGAATCCCCGCAGAGTTGCGGGGTCTTAAACCCCATAAAGGGGCGCGCTTCATGAAAGCGTGTGGATTGAAACAAACAGAGTAAAGACGTATACTATGGGGAATTAAAACAGTCCCGTGCGGAGGAATTATGCGGAAATTAGTGTTGATACTTATTGCTTTGATTGCGGCTGTTACTTTCATCAGAGCTTTTGACCAACCCGGGAGAACATCAGAGCAAGCGATGGTTCCCGTATTTGAAATCGAAACAATTGGACAGGAATAGCCGGTATTCTTGAGCATGGGATTGTTGCGCAGTAGCTTCACTTTGCATTTGAGCATAATTGAAGTATGGTATTCCCATGTTAATACCTTGTTATCCTGAGTTCGCGCCTATCAGCTTTGAGATGCAGAGACCGATTCAGGATCAGCTTCGCAAAACGCAAGACGGCGTTTCAGAATATACATTTGCTAACCTGTACCTGTTCAGGAAGCGCTATGACTATCAAGTCTGTCTGAGCAGGGACGGTGATTTACTTATCTCAGGTGAACGGGACGGACACCGCTTCTTTATGACTCCGCGCGCTCTTCCAGACCGTGAAACGCTTGCCAGCCTCTTCGCAGGCCGCGACTACTGGAAGAACATCCCGGACTCGATACTCGCGGGCAATGAGGAACGCCTCGCAGAATGGGGCGTCGAACTAAGCGAGGATCGGGACAACTTCGATTACCTCTACCTTAGAACCGAGCTTGCCGAACTGTCCGGCAAAAAGTTTCACAAGAAGCGAAATCTGGTAAACGCCTTTCTCAACGCCTATACCTATGAGGTAAAGCCCTTAGACGCGGGGCTGGCGTCAGACGCGCTTAAAGTCCTTGAGCGTTGGCATAGGGATAAGGGCGACGAGGGTGACTATGTGGCCTCCCGCGAAGTGCTGGAACACTTTGATGACTTCGGTATGCAAGGGGCTATGTACTACATCAATGGTCGTCCGGCTGGCTGGTGTCTGGGAGAAAGTCTTGTCGGAGGCTCAATGTTCGCCATTCATTTTGAGAAAGGGATCGACGAATACAAGGGTATCTATCAATTTATCAACCAAGCCTTTGCCGCGTCCCTGCCTGAAACCTGCATCCACATCAACCGTGAACAGGACCTCGGCAACGAAGGCTTGCGTCAGGCAAAGATGACCTACCGGCCTGTGGGCTTTGTACGTAAGCGCATTGGGCGCTTGAAGGGCCTGTAGAACCATGAAAGCGCCGACCATGCTGGTGGTTTCGGATTCCCACAGCAACTACAGTTCGCTTGCCGCAATCCTGCGCTGGGCAAAGCGCCGCAACCTTGACGCGTTTGTTTTTCTGGGCGATGGAATCAGCGACCTTCCATACGCCTCAGAGCTTGCCGATTTTTACCCAACGTGGAACATGGTTCGCGGTAACGGGGACTGGCAGAGCGAAGTACCTCTTTCCGCAACGCTGGAATTCGCGGGACATAGGTTTTTCCTCTGTCATGGGCATATAAACAGGGTTAAGGAAAGCCTTTCGTCGCTGCTTGTTCACGCACAGGCCGCGCGCGCAGACGCTGCCCTGTACGGCCATACCCACATTGCCTTTTGGGACGAAATCAACGGCATCCTCACGCTGAATCCAGGAAGCGCGGGTCGCCCTCGCCCAAACGCGCCCGCGTCCTTTGCCACGATTAGTTGTCCGCCAAACGAGTGGTTCGAGATTCACTACTGGGCTATTGAGACTGGCGGCTCCGCGCACTTCTTGCAGGGGCGCAGTTTCCGGCGTATATCCAGTTGGGACTTATCAAAACTGCCGTAAAGCACTGGCTTTAGGCATGGGCTTACTGACGAGATTCCTTCTAGCAAAACCTTCTCGTCAGAAAAAATATCCCTCTAGCTAAATTTATGCCAAACATGAAAGAGAACTTAACATTGACAACTCTCCCCGCCTTTACGCCTAATGACGTCTCATTCCTTATAGGAATTGCCTCTTATTCCTTAGTTGAAACGGGCGAGTCAAAAGTTGAAACGGGCGGTTCAAAAATTTCAACGGGCGAGTCAAAAGTTGAAACGGGCGGGTTAAAAATTTCAACGGGCGAGTTAAAAGTTGAAACGGGCGGTTCAAAAATTTTAACGGGCGGGTTAAAAATTTCAACGGGCGAGTCAAAAGTTGAAACGGGCGAGTTAAAAATTTCAACGGGCGAGTCAGAAATTTCAACGGGCGAGTCAAAAGTTGAAACGGGCGAGTCAGAAATTTCAACGGGCGAGTCAAAAGTTGAAACGGGCGAGTTATCCGTTTCGGGGAATAGGTCATTGTGGGGCGGCGGCGCTCCATTGGAAACAAGAAACATATAAGGAGGCATAGAGTGGCAAAAACAAGTGATTGGCTGCCTACCAAGCGGATGGAGCTGATTGTCATGGTGCGGAACTGGATCGCGATCCTGATAGCGGAGATACGGACCGCCTGGGGCATTCCGCAGGCGCAGTTTACGGAGCTGGAGCAGATCTACACCGCGGCTGACGAGTTGCTGCAAAAGGCGCAGAGCAATGAGCGCAGCCCAGTCATTACCGAGCAGTGCAAAGAGGCGTTTGACGCTTTGATAGCAAAAATGCGCTTCTTCAAAGCCCATTACTTTCTCGTACCGCCCCTTGGCAACGCGGACCTGGTGAATCTGGGCTTCACGCCCCATGACCCTCACCCGACCCCGTCTGGGGATCCCACAGCGGAAGCAACCGTAGAGACCTTCCTTGTGGGGCGGCATGAACTGGGGATCAGGATCGTCTATGTGTCCGGGAACCCGGATGACAAGGCGAACAAGGGCTTCAGGGTTTGGTACAAGGTGGTACCTGTCGGCGGGGAACCGGTCTCGTCGCCCAAGGAACTTTCCGAGTCGTTCTACACGAGGCGGAAAAAAGATATAGTGATATTTGACTACGAGGATTCGGGGAAGACCGCTTTTATTGCGGTACAGATAGAAAACGGCGGCAAGAAAGGTCCCTGGGGGCCGCTGGTGAGCGCGATCATTCCGTAGCGTGTGGAGCGGTCAGCCACTGCGGAGAAGCTAGAGGTTTTGAAGGCTGGGACATTCATCATTGCCTTGGTTTACAAGCGCGCTTAGTGTTGATGAATGTTCCAGCCTTTGAGCCTGTTCCAAAGGCGTCCGCCAGCGCTGCCGGCGTTGAAATTGAAGATTGCGATAATGGAGGAAACAACGGAAAGTATAATAATAGACAGGGAAATATTACCGGAACCGATAATAAGCAAAATTTTTGAAGAAAATGGCAATGTAGTATTTTCTCCAATTACTAACAAGCCGAATTTGGATGAATTAGTCGGGATGTTCTCGGATGGAAAACTATCAAGTGAAAACTTTATCAAACAGAAATTAGTTGAGAAGGAATTGGAAAGTTGAACGAATTATATATTTTGGATGCATGTGCCCTTATAGCATTGCTTGCAAAAGAACAAGGGTATGAAAAGATTAGGAATATAATACAAGAGGCAATAGATGGGTATGTAACTGTAAAAATGAATCAGATCAATTTATTGGAAGTATATTACGATGTATGTAAAGTATACGACCAAAATGAAGCAAATAAGGCATTAGAAACAATAAATAAATTTCCTATAGAGATTATTATTGGATTAGCCGAAGAAGTATTTAAAGAAGCAAGACCGTTAATAAAAGGCAAAACAACTTACGCACGTATTTAATTACTCATGTTACGCAGGAAGAAAAAATGGTAAGAATTGGTCATCGAATGGACGCTAATATACGCGAATATTTCAGTTCTCTAAAGAAGATTCGCGTTCATTCGCGTAATTCGATGATCTTTTCTTTCCGGCGCGTAAGGTGAGTTATAAAATTCATTGAAAGAATGATAAAACAGTAATGTCAATTCTTCGTTATGCTCTGAAGGTAATGAAGCTGCTCAAACACACCGGTAAAAAAGCAAAGGCGGGCGTACTGTTCATTCCGGTCTATAGCCTCCGCCTTCTTTATGCCTTTTTCCCAGGCGGAAGCTGGGTAATCAGTTTTGGGCGCATGAACTGCGCGCGCCATGTGGCGATGTCCTTTACCACCTTGCGGGCATAGCCGCGCGCGCCTTGAACAGTACGGTTCAAACCTAA
>JAIRMT010000168.1 GCA_031258505.1 Treponema sp. | reverse complement strand
TCGCGCTTCAACCATGCCAGACTGCCAGTCCATGATGTTTTTGTGCACCGTTATAAAAAGAAACCGCTCCTCCTGCTCCCTACTTATCATCTGAATACCTCTCACTTCTCCAGACCCAGTTTCAGAACATCAGCCAACGATAAGCCCGTGTATGCAGCAACCCGTTCAGGTTCTATCCCGTCTGAGAGAAGATTCTTCGCCGTTTCTATACGCCCCTCCGCAATACCCTCGATACGACCCTCCGCAATACCTTCGCGTCGCGCTTCAACCATGCCAGACTGCCAGTCCATGATGTTCTTATGCTCTGTTATCAAACGCAGCCGCTCCTCCTGATCCCGACTTATCATCCGTAATACCGTTCCCGCCATCGCTATCCCCTCCTCTTGTACCAGTATCTCGTTTATTTTCCCGCGTTTCGTTATATCCCGCAAAAACCGGAAAAATACACTCCAGCGCTCCTGACTGCTCATCTCCTCTACCGATTTCTCCACCACCCTATCCAGCTTCACTAGTTCTATCGTTATTATGCGGCTTATACCCCGCAGTGTTACCTTATTCTTCGGGTCATAATACTCAAAAAAATGGATAAACGCTTTATCGTCAAAACAAACTTCGTTCATCAAAAAGGAAATCTGATACGAAGGTTTCAGATCGCCCCAGGATTTGTCCACACCACGAATATCTTGACTGGTATGTAGTTCTCCAGCATAATACTCAAGACGACGAACTTCAAAAGCGCTGGGACTGAGCGTCATCTCAACATTGCATAGCTCGCCATCCTCCGCAACGCAGTTAATGTCAAAGCGTATCTGCCGGTCTCTGAGGCTTTCCACAGGCGGTTCATTGGCGGTGATGTGGATTACGGTAAGCTCCTTGCCAATGATTGCGGAAAGCAGCTTTGATAGAGCGCCGCGTGATTCTGGAATGGGACGGGTGAAAACAGACTTAAAGACATTGTCCCAGCATATATCAATGAGGTCTTCGGCAATGTCAAACTGCACTTTGTTCATAAACGAAGTATGCGGGAACGTGTTATATAAAGCAAGCCCCGTGTCTTAGATACCCAGAACCTTTCCTTTGATGTTACCAGCCTCAAAGGTATCTACCGCAACCGCATCACCCGGGCGCTTCTGGTTTTCTTCCTCTCATCTCTAGGCGGCGTTATCGACAGCCTTATCTCTGTACAGGCGTCGGCTAGTTTCTTAGCCAAATGATACGCTCTTTATGCACGGCTGCTATTTAGGAAATCTTTCTTAGAATCAGTTAAAAAGAGAAGCGCTACATGGCTTTCTTCATTGGCACTGTACAGCGTGAATTCCTCCAAAAACGTATAAACTTGCTCAAAGTAGCTATTTAGCGGAACGCTGTCAAGGTAAATGAAATAAATACTATTGAATACGGAAACGAGGTTTGCTAGAATGAGATTACTTAAGCATCAGGAGGAAACAATTATGAAAAAGATGCTGTTTATCGTGGGTCTGCTCGTGTCAATCACGAGCGTCTCACTCTTTGCGGGTGCTGTGTCCCAGCAAGCGACCCAAGGGTCTCAGGAAATTACGATGCGTCTCTTGACTGACTCCACCGGTATTGACGACAAGTCTTTCAACGCGGCGGCGTGGCGGGGGATTCTGCAATTCTACGGCGATACCTGGGATAATCCTAGCAAGCGGGGTCTGTTCTATGATGTGGTAACAGCCCAGACTCAGGATATGTTTCTGCCGGTCATGCTCCAGGCCACTGATGAGAAGTACGATCTTATCGTGGCTACTGGTTTCCTGTTTGGCGATATTCTCAATGATGTGGCCAGCAGAAACCCAAATCAGAAATACCTGATCATTGATGTGGATTGGGTAAACCTTCCTAATGTCATGCAGGCGGTCTATGCCGAGCATGAAGGCTCGTATCTGGTTGGCGCTGCGGCGGCGCTCAAGGCTAAGGCAGATGGGGTGAGTAATCCGCGCTTTGGTTTCATCGGCGGCATCCCCGGCGCTACTATCACCAGGTTTGAGGTAGGCTTTATTCAGGGGGTGCTTTCGGTTATACCTGACGCCCAGATCGTGGATTACTATGTGAATGACTGGGGCAATCCGGCGCTTGCCAAGACCCAGGCAAAGAACTGGTATGACAGCGGCGTCTACGCGATCTACTCGGCAGCCGGAGCAAGCGGCAATGGCGCTATTGCTCAGGCTAAGGAATACCGGCTTCAGGGCAAGAATGTCTGGGCTATCGGTGTTGATTCGGACCAGCACGAAGAAGGGCTGTACAACGACACGGATTCAGCGGTACTCACTTCCATGGTTAAGCGCGTGGAGACCAGCCTTGTGTATGGCTTAAGCGCGGTTAAGAACGGCACGTTCAAGGGCGAGACCATTACGTTTGACCTCCAGAAAGACGGCGTGAACTATTCCTCGTCCAACTCAGCGCTCAACGCCGATATTCGCGCCCAGCTTGAAACCGTGAAACAGCAGATTATCTCCGGTCAGCTTCCTATTGCCTCGACCTACGCACAGGCAAAGGCGCTTCCCGGATTCCCGCAGGATTTACACGCCTTAGACGACTAAAGCTAAACGCCGCGCCAATAACGCGGCGTTTTTTTGTCGCAACCTTGTCCCTGTTTTTTAATCTTAATAGACATGATCCACTTAGAAAGGATGACCATTGCCGAGATTGCCGCGCAAGCGCCGGTTCAGTTTAAGCATAGAACTGCCTTTGCCCTGTATAGCAATGGCCGAATCGAGAACCGCGTCAGTTACGCAGAATTTGGGACACTCAGCGCCCGCTTTGCCGCCCTGTTCCGGCTGCTTGGTTTACAGGCCGGCTCCCGCCTCATACTTCTTTCAGAAAACCGTCCTGAATGGCCCATTGTCTTCTTCGGGGCAGCCCGCGCCGGCCTGGTCAACGTGCCGGTACTCACAGACTTTTCAGCCGAGCAAATCAACACCATTGCCTTACACGCCGGCGTCAGCGCCATCTGCGTTACGGGAAAAACCGCGCACAAACTCATGCGCCCCGAGCAGACAACGCTCAATTCGGCACTGCCGCTCATCTACATCGATAGCGTGCAGAACAAGAGCATCCGTGTTTCATGTCAGGGCAGGGAACAATGGCTGACCCTTCCTGAGCCGTCTCAGGAACTCAATTCAACTAATGAAGATGAGCTTTCTTCTATTATATACACCTCTGGTACGTGCGGGAACAGCAAGGGCGTAATGCTCTCAAACAGGAACCTTGTGTTCACCGCGCTCAAGTCCAGATCGCTGGTGAAGATTTTCCCCCACGACCGGCTTCTGTCAGTGCTGCCGCTGGCGCATACCTACGAATGTACCCTGGGTCTCCTCAACGCGGTGATGAATGGCGCTTCAACAACCTATCTTGACCGGCCCCCGTCGCAGAGCATACTGTTTCCAGCGCTTCAGGCTGTCCGGCCAACGGCAATGGTAACGGTCCCGCTCTTCATCGAAAAAATCTACCGTAACAGCATTGCCCCAAAGCTCCTAACCCAGCCGCTCTACCGCTGTCTCCTGACCCGTCCTCTGGCGCTGTATATTGCGGGACGGAAACTGCGCGCCGCGCTTGGCTCTTCGCTCCGCTTTTTCGGGATAGGCGGCGCGCCGCTGGACGAGGCAACCGAGTCCTTTTTACGCAAGGCGCATTTCCCCTATGCTCCGGGCTACGGGCTTACGGAAACCGCGCCCTTAGTCGCCGGAACCGCGCCGTACCGTTTCCCGTTTCGTTCAGCCGGTTCTGTACTCAAAGGCGTGGACGTCCGCATCGCGCCGCTTGAGGGACAAGCCGCTTCCAAAACGCCTGTAGGCGAGATTCAGGTTCGCGGCCCTAATGTTATGCTGGGTTATTACAATGATGAGCAAAAAACCCGCGAAGCCTTCACGTCTGACGGCTGGCTGAAAACCGGCGACATCGGCAGTCTGGACAAGAAGCGTTATCTCTCCATTCGCGGTCGTATCAAAGCCATGATTCTCGGTCCTTCTGGCGAGAACATCTATCCCGAAGAAATCGAAAGCCTCCTCAGCGCCTCGCATCTGGTGGAAGAGGCGGTGGTTTACGGCAGTGAACGAGGTGAAATCGTGGCGCTTGTTGTGTTAAGCGAGAGGGCTAAAACCATGCTGGCAACTGTGGGTGAAAAACTTGATGAACTGAAAACCATAGTTAATAAAAAACTGGCCGCCTTTTCCCACATTCACCGGATTGAGATACGCAATGAGCCTTTTGAAAAAACCGCCACGCAGAAGATCAAGCGCCTGTGCTTGTAGTTGCTGTTAAACAAAGCGCGCGGCGCTGCTTGCGCCAGCGGCTGGTTCCACGCGCCCAATCTCCCAGACCGGCTGTCCCTGCTTGCCGATATAGGTGATTGCCCGCGCCGCGTCAGCCTTGTCAACCGCGATGACAAAGCCAATACCCATGTTAAAGGTGTTAAACATGAGTTTGTTCAGGGCTGCGTCTGTTTCAAGGAGCGCCTTTCCCTCGGTGTTATTGCCGGCAATGCCAGAGGCAATGCGGAAGAAGATAGGCGGGATATGCCAGCTTCCGTTAGTGATGAGCGCGTCAAAGGTTTGCGCGCCAAACATACGCGGGATATTCTCATAAAAACCGCCGCCAGTGATGTGTGCCGCGCCGTGTACCTCGACCTGCTCCAGCAGGCCAAGTACCGGTTTGACATAGAGCCGCGTAGGTTCTAGCAGGGTCAGACCGATGTTTCGGCCATCAAAGTCTTCTGTGGCAAAGTCAGGCAGCGCCTTGCGAATGAGACTGAAGCCGCTTGAGTGTGGCCCCGAAGACGCGATACCTAGAAGCGCGTCACCAGCCCTCACCTTGCTGCCGTCTATGATTTTTTCGCGGTCAACAATGCCCACGCTGAAGCCCGCAATGTCATACTTGCCTTGTTCGTAGAATCCAGGCATCTCGGCAGTCTCACCGCCAAGCAAGACACTGCCGGTTTCGCAGCACGCCTCGACAATGCCGCCGACCAGTGAAGCGGCCACATCCGCGTCAAGTTTGCCACAGGCGATGTAGTCAAGGAAGAAAAGCGGCTTTGCCCCGTGGCAAAGCACATCGTTGACGCACATGGCAACACAGTCAATGCCAACAGTATCGTACTTCTTCATGCGGAACGCCACTTCTAGTTTCGTGCCAACGCCATCAGTGCCAGAGACCAGAACCGGCTCTTTCATACCCGCGCCTGCGGCGATAAGCTCTTTCAGGGAGAACATTCCCGCGAAACTCCCGATACTGTTAAGCGTGGCGTTGTTCTTCGTTGCTTCCGCCAGCCGCCGATACCTGCTCACCGCCCGATAGCCTTCCTCAATGTTGACTCCAGCTTGTTTATAATCCATAGCTTACTCCTGCATGATTATTAGTGTTCACATCTGCTTTGTCCAGCTCAATAGACTGTAAAGCCCGTGATCCGCTCTGACTTGGAGACGAGCAACTCAATCTTTTGCGTAAAAAAGGACGGAAACTGGCAGATCGCCTTGTGTCCAATGGTTCGCCCCTCGTATACCGTGATGGGAGCGCCGTAAGCGTAGGGGTATGCCCGCAGAGTGAACGCCTCAATCGGGTCTTCGTGGTCAAGCGATTCAGCGAGTATCACATGACTTACAAGCGCCGGCGTGCTGCTTGTAAACACAAGGCGGTCGTAATCCCGCGCCTGTGCGCCGACCAAAGGTGCGGCGAAACGCCGCCGGATTTCAGAGCCGAAGTCCAGCAAGCGCAGCCGGTCAGCGTCAGGCAAAAGCCCGCGCCGGTCAGGGCCTATGTTGATAAGCAGGTTCGCGCCCCTGCCCACCGAGTAGTAATAGATGCCCATGAGTTCCTCAACACTTTTCACAGTACACTCGTCAGTATCGCTGTAAAACCAGTTATGCAGCCTCATACGAAAGTCGCACTCGGCAGGCAAAAAACGCCGCTCCGCAAGCGCCTGCATATCCTCTGTCTGTACCGAAAACTCGGTCGCGTCAACAATGTTACGGTTGGGGCTATGCGCGTAACCAGACTCGTTGCCAATCCAGCGGGTGTCAGGGTCAAGCGAGCCAAAGATGAGGATATCAGGCTGAAGCCGCCGAATCTCGGCAATGATGCGCTTCCAGTCATACTCATGCCCCTCAGAACCACAGCCATCAAACCAGAGGTAATCAATGACGCCGTAGCCGGTGAGCAATTCGCTCACCTGATTGATGAAATACTCGTCATAGTCCTTATGTTCCTTGCCTTTGGAGCCAAATTCAGCCGGTGAGTAATAGAGACCAACCTTGAAGCCATACTGACGGCAGGCATCGCAAAAGTTCTGCACCACATCGCCGTTACCGTTTTTCCACGGCGTGTTTGCGACCGAATAGGCTGTATACTTTGACGGCCAGTTGGCAAAGCCGTCGTGGTGCTTGCACACCAGGATCGCGTATTTGAACCCCGCGTCCTTTGCCGCGCCAATCCATTGAGCGCAGTCCAGTTCCGTAGGGTTGAAGCCGGACAGGGGCATTTCCTTCATATCCCAATCCTGATGTCCTTCGTAAAACGTACGTATGCCAAAATGGAAGAACACGCCCAACTCCCAATCCATGAAAGCGCGCTGTTTCTCTGTTGGTATAAGGTTATTCATGTTACGACAGTACGGCGTCTGGAACGGCAAATGCAAGTCATCCAAACAAAAGACCGTCGCTGCCGGTGCTTTTTACTTTCGCAGGGTCCGCTAATATGGCCAGAAACGCGGTTTCGTCGATGATTGGGATGCCGTAACTCTGGGCTTTTTTGTTTTTAGCGGAACCAGACTCTGGATCATTGGTAACAAGGTAGGAAAGGTCTTTGGTTATTGACGCCTTTACCTGTCCGCCCAGCCGCTGTATCTTTTCCTCAGCCTCGTTTCGCCGCATGACGCGCATCTCGCCAGTGAAACAGAATGACACGCCGCGTAAAGGCAGTTCCCCCTCAGTGGGCGGCGGCGCAATGCTGATGATGCCAGTCGCCAGCACATTGTCCATCTCAGCCGCGCTTGCGACAAGGCCATCAACAATGGTCTTTGCGGTAACTTCGCCCAGCCCATATACAGAGGCAAGCTCGCCCAGTGTGGCGGCGCGGAGCTTTTCCAACGTGTCAAAGCCAGCCATAAGCACTTTTTCCATAATGGCCTCAGCAACACCGTCAAAGTCAAAGCCCGCAATAAAAGCCGAAAGAGGCAATGCGCGTTTCTTGCGAATGTGTCGTACCACTTTAGTTGCGGAAAGCTCGCCCATGTGCTCAAACTCAGCGACTTCCTGAGCAGTCAGTGTATACAGATCGCTGATATGCCGCACTCGCTCTTTATCAAAGAGCTGTTTTGTCAGCTTATCACCCAGTTCCCGAATATCCAGTACCGCAATCCACTTCTGGAGCCGATGGAGAAGGCGTTTGGGGCAGTCAGGGTTAGGGCAATAGAGCCGCGTTCCCGCATCAATCAACGCCGCGCCGCACACGCCGCAGGTAGTGGGAAACTCAATATCCCGCTCCTGCTCATCTTGCATCGCCAAAGGAGCAATGCCCTCAATTTTCGGTATGATCTCTCCACGCTTCACCACTGACACAAGCGAGCCAATCTTCAACCCCAGCTTGCGGATCATGTCAGGATTATTGAGACTTGCCCGCTGTACGGTCGTTCCTGCCAGGTGTACCGGATCAATAATGCCGACCGGCGTATAGGTCGCGCCAGCCTCGCTCCATTCCACCACCCTAAGTACGCTGTAAGCCACTTCCAGATCAAACTTGAAGGCAATTTGCCGCTCAGGGCGGACACGACGGAGGTCAGCCATGTTGGTATCACGATCCTTGATTACCAGACCATCAATGTCGATGGGCAGGCTATCACGAACAGCGGCAAGCTCAGTGCGATAGGCGATGATGTCTTCAGCGCTGCTTAATCCAGTGAATTCACGGGTTTCGGCAACGGAAAAGCCACACGCTTTCAGCCACGCCAGCTTTTGTACCTCATCAACAAAAAAAGCGTCATTATCCGACGCGGCAGCATCATAGACTATGATGCTCAGGTCTTCACAGCCATCGCCCCCTTTGCGCCGCATGATCCCATTCGCGGCATTGCGACAGTTTGCCTTACCCGCATACTTCATCTTCCAGACCTCGTGGGTCATAAGCACCTCGCCCCGAATCCCGCCAGTGAAGGAAACGCCCAGCTTCTCAACAAGCCCGCCCATACGCCGAACATTTCGCGTGATGTCGTCGCCAATCACGCCGTCCCCACGAGTAAGCGCCCGCAAAAACTGACCGTTCTCGTATTGCAGCTCAAGGCTTGCCCCATCCAGCTTGTATTGCGCGATAAAACCATTTGTTGGCGCAATCTTCTCTGCCCATGCGCGAAAGTCTTCGGGATTCGCAGCCTTGTCCTGGCTCCCCATGGGTATAAGATGACGCGCCTTAGGGAAACCGTCAGTCTTGTCAGCCCCGACCCTGTTCAACACAGGACTGTCTGGCTTCAGCTGCTTTAATTCGTCCCATAAGCGGTCAAATTCAGTGTCAGAGACCTCTGCTTCCCCATTATAGTACGACGCCTGATATTCAGTGATAAGTTCTTCCAGTGTGCTTATTCGCTCGTTTTGTTTTCTTGTCATATTTTTTAACCTTGTGTGAAATATAACTCCCACACCTTATGCTGTTTATCAATGCCTTTCCGCTCAAACCGAGTTTCTGGCCGCCAACTCTGGGGCGGGGCAAAACCATCATAGGGGTTGATCAGTCCATCAGTAGCGCTAAGTTCCGCCAGCGCCCAGTCCCCATACTCAGCCCAGTCAGTAACCATGTAGAGATAGCCGCCGGGAAGCAGGCGCGATGCAAGCAAGTCCGTGAAAGGACGGGTGATGAGACGGCGCTTATGGTGGCGCTTCTTAGGCCAGGGGTCCGGGAAAAAGATATGAAAACCCGCGACAGAAGCCGCAGAAATCATACATTCCAGAGTTTCAACCGCGTCATGTTCAATGATACGGACATTGCTAAGGGTCCGTCGCTCAATTTCCCAGAGCAGCTTGCCAATTCCAGGCCGGTGTACCTCAATACCCAGATAGTTTACGCCCGGATTCGCCTCCGCAATCATTGCAGTAGCAATGCCCATGCCAAAGCCAATTTCAATGATAAGCGGGTTTTGCCTGCCAAAGACTGAGGCATAGTCAAGCGCCGCAGTATCAAACGGAATGCCATAGCAGGGAAACAGGGTCTCATAGGAACGCCGCTGGGCATCACTCATGCGTCCAGCGCGCAGCACATAGCTTCTTATCCGGTACTCCGTACTCTGTTTGCCCATTTCATCCGCCATAAACACTTACCGTATCACAATCAGATCAGTTAATGCGGAGGTTTGGTATTCCGCATCCTCAGCCCAGAGCGCCAGCGCCCTGACATTTGATGAAAGCCCCAGAGACGCGATAGTACCGCTCAGGTTTTCCACGCGCACCGTTTGCGTAACATTACCTTCCCCGTCATAACAGATAAACGAATGTCTTGGATAACTTGAGCTAATCGTATAGTTACCCTCAGACACATTGAAGAGTGGAAAGGAATGACGCGGTTCAACGGGCGCGTCAAAGGCAAGGGACCGTTCGGTTCGTTCTCCGCCCTTGTTTATCAGCACCACGCGGTACTGGCCTCGCGGCAGGCTTTCATTATCCGGCATAGCAATGGCGCGACTTCCGATCCAGGTCTGCCCATTGTCGTCAAAGCTGATCCAGTCCTCAAACGAGAGCTGCCAGCGCAGCCCTTCATGGTCGTGATACAGGTACAGGTCCTCAAGATTCTCGATCCCATCATCGTCTTCCGCCAGTACAAAAAACGAGAATCGCTCTTCCGGCGCGCCCTGCCCTTGGTAGTACACAAGCTGTATAACGCCGTAGGGAATACGGGGCGCGCTTCGAGAACAGCCGAGACACAGGAAAAAAGCGCTTGTTGTTATTGTTATCAATGAAAAGAACGTGAACTTCTTCAAGATAATGACCTCTGCCCCATCATAGCCGAATACCAGAGCGAAGTTCCAGTCGTTTGGCGACAATCCCAGCGCGCCGGGCTTGTCGACAGAAGCGGACATGTACTCTGATATTTAATCATCCCCATACTGGAACTTGCTCCTACCTTTTTATCCTGTCTCTTCCATAACACCTCACCAGGGCTTGTCCGCTTCTCAGGACTCATCGCAGGCTTTTGCCGACATGTCGGCAAAAGTTTTTTCCCTGTCGGCAAAAGTTCCCGACATGTCGGCAAAAGTTTTCTTCCTGTCGGCAAAAGTTCCCGACATGTCGGCAAAAGTTTTCTTCCTGTCGGCAAAAGTTCCCGACATGTCGGCATACCATTCTTCAGCGTTTCAGTCCACGCGCTCACATGAAACGCGACAGCGCCCTTACCGTGGGGTTTAATACCTCGCCCCTTGGGGCGTACTGGGGGCGCGGGGGATTTGTTCACCCGCATACGATACGCTTTCAAGGAGAAAGCTGCAATACCCTGCCATTCATGGCGGGGATTCTTTATTAAAGCCCATTAACAGGTCGAGCAGAAGTCAGGGAAGAAAGGACGGGTAGAACTCCTGTATCGGCTGATACCCGTAAGCGGGATGAACCGTGCCTATCCGGCGGCAATTCCAAAGTGCCAGCTTTGCCTGCAGAAGCGAGTTATGACAAAAATTTACTCTTTTTTAGCAAACTATGTGATTGCTAATACGTATACTGTGGTTTAGTCTATTTTTACATTTAAGCAGGTACTTATCGTTACCCAGACTTTTGGGTGCGTGGACTGAAGTAAACGAACAGACAGAGAAACAAAGAAGGAGTATGTTTATGAGTGATTTTTCGGGTAACTTTACTGAAATTTCCGGGCTTTTGCAGAGAGGAAAGGCAAAAGACATCATCGTAGCTGTTAAGAAAGCGCTGGAAGCGGGAGCGTTGCCGGCGGATATTCTGGAAAAGGGGCTGATTGCGGGTATGAACGTGATTGGCAAGAAGTTCCGGGAGGGCGAGGTCTTTGTGCCAGAGGTGCTTATTGCCGCGCGCGCGATGAACAACGCAAGCGCCGCGCTCAAGCCTGCTCTGGCGCAGGCTGGCATTCAGCCTGTGGGGAAGGCTATCATCTGTACGGTCAAGGGAGACCTCCACGACATTGGCAAGAACCTTGTCAAGATGATGATTGAGGGCAAAGGCATTGAAGTGCTTGACCTCGGCGTTGACTGCAACCCGGAAAAGGTCATTGACGCTATCAAGACTTCCGGCGCAAAAGTTGTCTGCCTTTCAGCTCTCTTAACTACCACCATGATGGCGCAGAAGGACATGATCGACGCCATAAAGCAGGCTGGACTCCGTGATCAGGTGAAGATCATGATCGGCGGCGCTCCGGTTACGCAGAATTTTGCTGATGAGATTGGCGCGGACGCCTATACATCGGACGCTGCTTCCGCCGCTGAAGTTTGCCGCACTTTTTTTTGAGCAGCTGTTTTGACGCGAACCTAATGCTGGGGGACGTTCAGTTTTGTATGCGTTTATCAGGGGCGAGAAGCGGTCTTCGCCCCTTTTTTATGCGCAGGAAACTGAGCGGCAATTACAAAAATTTTTAAGAGAAACTAATCATGGCGCTTAATGGAAAAGGATAGACAAACTTTTATCAACATCTTATAGTTTAAGAAATATTTATTTTGCAGATCGCCTATGTTAGGTGGTTAGTTTGTTGAAAAAAAAGGAAGTAGCTTATGAAGTTGAAAGTAAAGTTACCGTTGATTGTGTCTGCTCTGATAGCAGTATCGGTTATAGGGGTATCGGTCATTCTTCTCATACGGGCGAGTTCGATCCAGGAGCAGGCTGCCGAGGATATCCTGATAAACATGAATGGTATGTATGCGTCCAAACTGAGTGATAGGTATGGGAATTACCTGACTGTGGCCAAGACTCTCGCGGATATTATGAATTCATACCAATATGTACCGATTGAAGAACGGCGTAAGCGGTATGACTCCATAATAGAGGGTATCATGCAGTCAAACCCCAATTTCGTGGGGATTTTCACTCTCTGGAAGCCAAACACGATTGACGGCAATGATGCGGCATACGTCAATACTGAGGGAAGCGATTCCACTGGCAGGTACATGAGCTGGTATACGCGGAGACCAGGAACGCTCCAAAAGCTTCCGGTCTCGCAATATGAACTGTACAACGAGATAGTTGCTAACCTTGATAAAAATGAACCAGTTTTTAACAATCCGTACTTTGCCAATATGAATGGCAAGCAGACGCTGATTGCCCGGCTGTGTTATCCCATCGTCGTTGATAGCGGGTCGAACGCTGGGCAGATTGTGGGACGTGTGGGCATCATGCTTGATTTGACCGATTCATCGACTCTCATAAAAGAGGTAAAACCCTTTGGGACTGGTCGGGCGGTTTTGTATTCCAACAACGGAACCATTGCGGCGCATTATGATTCCAGCATGGTGGGGAAGAATATACGGGATCCAGCATCCCTCAGCATACTGGGTGAGCAGACCTTATCCGGCATAGAAACATCACTAAAAACCGGAGAGCCTCATCTAGGCAGCAGCAATGGACGCATCTTTGCATCGTATCCATTCTATGTGGGGAATGTAACAACCGCTTGGAGCCTCCTCGCTTCAGTTGAGGAGGCAACGGTATTCGCCACGGTGAATGATTTAGGCAGGACCACGGTAATTATTGGTGTTATCGCTCTCATTATTGGGTCTGTGATTGCTTTCCTCGTGGTTGGAACCATAACGAAGCGTATCGCAAAGGTTACCGACGCCATAAAAGATATTTCCCAAGGCGAAGGCGACCTGACGCGGCGCTTGGATATCCATACACAGGACGAAATCGGGGATCTCGGAACTTACTTCAATACAACAATGGAAAAGATCAGAACCGCGATTGCCCATGTTAAACACCAGTCCATGGCCATGTTTGACATAGGGAACGAACTTGCGTCTAACATGAACCAGACTGCCACGGCGGTGAACGAAATTACCGCGAATATTGACTCGATCAAGGGACAAGTTATCAACCAGTCAGCGTCAGTTACTGAAACCAACGCTACTATGGAACAGATATCGCTCAATATCGATAAGCTCAACGATAGTGTGGATAACCAGAGCGAGAGTGTTTCCCGTTCTTCCTCGGCGATTGAAGAAATGCTCGCCAATATCCGGTCGGTAACGCAGACATTGATTAAGAATGCGGCTAATGTGAATGAACTTGCGAGCGCTTCGGAAGTCGGGCGGGAAGGGCTTCAGGAAGTGGCGACGGACATCCAGGAGATTGCGCGTGAGTCGGAAGGTATCCTTGAGATCAACTCGGTGATGGAAAACATCGCAAGCCAGACGAACCTCCTCTCAATGAATGCGGCTATTGAGGCGGCGCACGCGGGAGAGGCGGGAAAGGGCTTTGCTGTTGTAGCTGACGAGATACGGAAACTCGCCGAATCCTCTGGGGAACAGTCTAAGACCATTTCCACCGTGCTGAAGAGGATCAAGGAATCCATTGACAAAATCTCAAAATCCACTGATGAGGTACTGAATAAGTTTGTGGCTATAGACGCTGGGGTAAAGACGGTCTCTCTTCAGGAAGACAATATCAGGAGTGCGATGGAAGAGCAGAGCGCAGGCAGTCAGCAGGTGCTTGAATCAGTGGGCGAACTCAACAATCTCACGCAGCTTGTGAAGGGCGGCTCAACCGAGATGCAGGAAGGCAGCAAGCAAGTTATCAAGGAGAGCAAGAACCTTGAGATGCTCACCCAGGAGATCACCCACGGGATGAATGAGATGTCGACCGGCGTTGACCAGATCAACGTCGCAGTGAACCATGTGAATACGCTCAGTGTCAAGAACAAGGATACGATTGACGGTCTTGTCGCCGAAATCTCCAAGTTCAAAGTTGAATAAAGAATCCCCGCCATGAATGGCGGGGTATTGAAGCTTTCTCCTTGAAAGCGTATCGTATGCGGGGAAACAAATCCCCCGCGCCCCCAGTTTTACGCCCCAAGGGGCAGGTATTAAACCCCACGGTAAGGGCGCTGTCGCGTTTCATGTGAGCGCGTGGATTGAAACAAACAGTAAACAATAACGTCTATTGTGTTGGGGTTGCTTGAGGCAGCCCCTGACACATTCGTCGGTGTAGAAAAAAGACAGACAGGCAATCGCCTGCCTTATGTGGGGGCGATTGTCTCTTACAGCTAAAAAAATAAACATTTTCCCGCCAAGTCATTGATATCCATCTTGCAATTTTTTTTATAATAGTTATAGTAAGCCTGTGGAGTTTCTGTGTAGTAAAAACGCCAAGTTAAACCACTACAGAAGAACTTTTATAATAACAAGGAGCATGTCGTGAAAATAGGTAACAAACTCAGTCTTATGATTATCGCCATCGTACTGTTCGGTATTGGCATCCTGACTTCGGTGATACTGCTTTCCGCCCGGAATGAAATAACCGAGCGAGTATACAGCGAGATTAGCAACCTAGCAAAACAGGAAGCCAGCCAGACCCAAAT
>JAIRMT010000166.1 GCA_031258505.1 Treponema sp. | reverse complement strand
GTTACTTTATTATACTCCTTTTTATTTTCCCTAGGCATCTTCTTATAAATCTATAACTCCTTATTGCCACCGAATCATAAATATATCTTTTCACCAGTCTGTCAAATGGCAATATATCCAAATAAGCAAATGCTTTTTGCCTTTTTTTATTCATGCTTTGCTTATTTTGAATTTCCCGCGATCTTATTGCGCATTGATTATGTTTTATCGCGTCTTCTATATCAGTTTCTTTTATTTTACATTTTCCTTTTATTTTCTGAAATAATTCATGCCCTTTAGATGAATTGAGTAAAACCAACGATGTTCCTTTATTGTCATACATTTCTGGGCATATTTGTTCTATCCCCCAAAAATCGGCGATGGTTATATCAGATTGCCGTTTCAATGTTCTAAAATTACAGTGGAAACAAGATTTTCTCGTACAAATTTCAGAAGAAAAAATTCGCAAGTAATAATCTTTATTGCTGGCTGCGGTATACACCGTATTATTCTCAAATTCAATACGCATTGAAGAAGGTTGCCAATTTGGATTCTTATACCTGAAAGCTATCGTTTTAGGTCGTGAACCGCTTGCTTTTGTTTTATATTCTACATATTTTTTCCATACTTTGGGAGACGGCACACTCATGCAAATAAGATCAACACATAATAACTTCTCATACTCCTTTTGTAAATAGGCTTTTAAGCCTCCTATCTGACACGGCGTTCCGCTAAATAAAACCTTTTTACCATTATCCAGATTATTTTTACATTCTTTAAACGTTTCCCCTATAACACTTTGTACATATTTTGATCCGCGGAATACTCCTATGCCTTCCACAGTATCTACGGAACCATGTACAACCACAAAATCATTGTCGAACTTCGCGCCAAATACTACACCATTTTGTTCGATAATTGCTTCGGCCAGTATACTAAATATTCCACCGGATGTACTTTCGCTGCGTATATGCTCGTCATTATTAATGACCGCAAAGGCAGAGGGATACTCCCGTTTATTTAAAGCGGGACAAATTTCGGTACAGACATTACAATGGATACATTTTTTCGTATCAATTTCAGGATACAGGAAGCCTTCATTATCGGGTTTCATCTGTATACAATTATTGGGACAAATACTATAACAAGCAGAACAACCGGTACAGTACTCTTTTGCCACAGACGTCATAACAGTCTCCTTTGCTTAGGCGTTTAGATTTTGCCTGAGTGGGCTTTTCGCCTAAGATTCCTCATACATCCAGAGTAGCCTTACGTGATTCCCATACTTCCTCCATCCGGCTTCTGCCGCGGCTCCTGTGCCGGGAAGCTATGCGCGGACAAGCGCTCCGGCAACAGCGTCTGCGCCACTCGCAAGCCTTCGGCCTGACCGAGTATGAAAGTCTGGTTCTCATCCGACAGTGAGAGAAACGCGGTTTTGAGCCGCTCGTTTCTACTAACAGGCTGGATTGCTTCTTGACTGTCTGTAACCATGGAATCCTCCTATACTTGAATAGTAAGTATATTTGCACGATTAGTAAGATTCGTCAATAGCTTTTTACTTACTGAGTGAGAATTCTTGCCTATTGAGCGTTTTTTAGAGTATGGTTATCAGGTAGGAGAGGGGAATGGATTACAAGGACAATGACATTGGTGAACGTATCAAGGAACTGCGTAGTATCCTGAAGCTGTCGCAGGTAAAGTTTGCTGAGGCGATACATATCTCGAAGGGGTATCAGGCGCAGCTTGAACTGATGCAAGCTCCAGCCAGCGACCGCGTCATTGCCCTCATCGCGGCGGCGTTCAACGTGAACGAGGCGTGGCTGAGGAACGGGGAAGGGGCGATGTTTACACGCGCCGCGACGCCGCCATCAACGCCAGCGGAGAAGCTGGAACGCATGACAGCGGTCTTTAATGAGTTATACCCGGAGTTTCAGGACTATATCCTCAACCAGATCGACCAACTCATCGTATTGCAGAACTTGAAGCGGGAGCAGTGAGCGTTGACGCATTTCCCGCGCAGCGCAGGCGCTGAGTAAATCAAGCGTGAAACGACGCGGAACGCGCAGGGCGTTGATACAAAACCAACTCTGCGCCATTCCGCGCGTTCAGCGCTTAAACAGTCGTTCCCAGGCGAGCTAGGCCCACCTGATAAGTCCGGGCCGATACGGATGTACCAGAGACTTGTGTGAGGGGAGAATACGCACCGTATGCCCCTGCATACCGGTATCTATACACTCGACCCGTACCTGATAACGGAAGAGCGTTCCCTCATGACCGGTGTCTCTCATCTGAGCCTTGCGAGCATGATTAATCGTGGTATTCTGATTCGAGACCGTGCCATGGTATAGTTCAACAAGCAGATCGTTTGGCGAGAGTGAGCCGAGATCAATATGCGCGACAACAGTAAGCGAATCGCCACGCTGCATAACCGGTTTGGCGTTGGATTCCACCGATACGATCCTGATGCCGTTCCAGCCCGCGTTGAGCTTGGCAAAATACGCGGCAAGCGATCTTGACTCAGCATAATCATCCTTGGCGAGCCGACGGTAGTTTTTCATGGCCGGCGCATAGAACTGGCTATAGTAATCCATAAGCATACGATGGCAGGACATGGACTGACCGATTGAACGCATGGAATTCTTCATGCGGCGAATCCACTCACGCGGCAAGCCGTCTCGTCCACGCTGGTAGAACAGGGGGATGATGTCCCGTTCCAGCAGGTCGTAAAGCGCCTTGCTTTCAATATCGTCCTGGAGATTCGTGTCCTCATACTGCTCGCCCATGCCAATGGCCCAGCCAACTTCCGATGTGTAGGCTTCGTCCCACCAGCCGTCGAGGATGGAGCAGTTCAGTACGCCGTTCATGGCTGCCTTCATGCCGCTCGTTCCAGACGCCTCAAGGGGACGGCGCGGCGTGTTGAGCCAGACATCAGCGCCGCTCGTGAGATAACGCGCCACTGTCATGTCGTAGTTTTCGATAAACACGATACGGTTGGTAACATCGTACTTCTCGGCAAAGTGAATGATCTCACGAATCAGTTCCTTGCCTGGCATATCCATTGGATGCGCCTTGCCTGCAAAGATGAGCTGTACAGGCCGCTCGCTGTCGCGTACCAGACGCAAGAGGCGTTCCGGGTCGCGCAGGAGCAGGTTACCGCGTTTGTAAGTGGCAAAACGCCGCGCAAAGGCAAGCGTGAGCGCGTAAGGCGAAAGCGCGTCTTCAGCCCGCTGAAGTTGCCGCTCGCTCGCGCCTGTGCGGATCACATACTGCTTGATACGCTCACGCGCAAACGCGACCATACGTTCACGCCGGCGCTCATGGGTGCGCCACAGTTCCTCATCTGAGATACGATCCATGCGGTTCCAGATGCTGAGTTCAGTCGGCTCATCCTCAAAGCGAGGTCCAAAGTAACGATCCAGCAGTTCGAGCATACCGCGAAAGACCCACGTGCGGGGATGTACGCCATTGGTAACATGGCCTATCGGAATCTCTTCAAGGGGAAGTCCGGGCCAAAGCCCCTTCCACATATCGCGGGAAACCACTCCGTGCAAACGGGCAACGCCGTTGGCATAGGCGGACATTTTCAGAGCCAGCACCGTCATGCAGTACGATTCATGGTCATCGTTGGGATTGACACGGCCAAGGGCGAGGAAGTCGTGCCATGAAATACCCAGAATATCGGTCCATGAACGGAAATACTTCTCCATCAGACCAATGTCAAAGCGCTCATTGCCCGCTGGAACCGGCGTGTGAGTGGTGAAGATGTTGGTAGGCCAGAGCGCCTCTTTTGCCTCATCAAAGGCAAAGCCCTTCTCCTGCATGATTTCACGGATCCGCTCCAGTCCCAGAAACGCCGAATGACCTTCGTTCATGTGCGTTACCGCCGGGTTGATACCTAGCAGTCGAAGCGCCCGAATGCCGCCAACGCCCAGCAGCAGCTCCTGCCGGATGCGGGTTTCTTTATCACCGCCATAGAGCGAGGCAGTGATATTGCGTAAATCGCCATGGTTTTCATCAATGTTGGTATCGAGAAGGTAGAGGGAAGCGCGTCCGACCTTGACTTCCCAAATCTGGGCAACAACGACCGAGCCGGCCAGTTCAACTGAAATCTTGAGCGGCGCGCCGCTGCGGTCGGTCTTCCGCTCAACCGGCATGTTGTACCAGTCGTTTTCCGGGTAGCGCTCCTGCTGGAACCCATCCGCGTTAAGAGCCTGCTTGAAGTAGCCCTGCCGGTACAGCAAGCCTACGCCCACCAGGGGCAGGCCCATATCTGAAGAAGTCTTCATGTGATCCCCAGACAGGATTCCCAAGCCCCCTGAATAGATAGGAAGAGACGCATCAATGCCATACTCCATAGAGAAGTAGGCGATCACCTCTTTCTTTGTGCCGTGGTACCAAGTTTCACCCTTTTTATACTTGAGAAAACGCTCGTACACTTCCTTCATTGCCGCAAGGTAGGAATCGTCCTTCGACATTCTGGCAAGCCGTTCCTGACTGGCCATAGCCAGCGTCCGTACCGGGCTTTGCTCGGCCCGTAGCCAAGCATCGTAATCCAGGCGAATAAAGAGCTGGATTGCGTCAAAGTTCCATGAAAGCCAAAGATTACGCGCAATTTCTTCCAGAGGTTTCAAGGAAGGCGGCAGTTTTGGCTTAACCGTGTAAGTAGATATGTGCATATTTACGCTCCAATTTAGATAAAAGTAACTGTATCATGCTGCTTTTATCGGAAAGAAACAAGAACATTTCAGTCATTGTGCGCTTTTTACTATCTTGATTAAGAACAGGCGCGTTTCTAAACTGAACGCGGAGTTTGTATCATGGCAGCAACGAAAACTATCTGTTGTGTTGAAACCAGCGCTCTACCCACCGCATGGACACAGGAAAGTGGGGCGTTTCCGGTTAATATTCACGCGACGCTAAATGTAACGCATGTTCACTGGATCGATCGGGCGCTTGTGGAAGATGATCCAGCCTATAAACAGCTTATCCCCTATGTATTGATACGCAATAGTGCGGGCCAATTCCTCTGCTACCCCCGTCATGGAACGGAGCTTCGCCTGCACGGGCTGTATTCCTGCGGCATTGGCGGCCATATTGACGAGATTGATCGGCGGGAAACGCTTATCGAAACGGTTACTGCGGGGATGTTGAGGGAGTTAGCCGAGGAATTGAGTAACTTTGAGCAATCGGCCATACAGTTTGAGTATCGCGGTATCATCAACGACGCGGATTCAGCAGTGGGCCAGGTTCATCTGGGGCTGGTGTATGTGGCGCAGTGCGCGGCAGGCTATATACCCGCACCGGATGATGAACTCGCCGGCGCTGAGTGGCTGAACATTGAACAAGCGCGTCCGCTCAGGAAAGAATCTTGGTCTGATCTGGCGTTCCGGCTCCTATGACCGGTAGTGCCGGTACTTCTCCAGCGCGGCAATGGCGGTTTCGGCTATGTCCGGCTGTACGTCCTGGCCAAGTTCCAGACTGAGTCCCAGACCGCCTTCAGGCAGATAGAGAGCCTCAACGCAGTCGCGGATGTGCTGCTCAATCCCATAAGGCGTGGCAAAGGGCAGGTACTGGCGGTCAAGGTCGAGGTTGATGGGTATCTTGCCTTTACAGACCCTGACGAGCTTATCAAGGCCGTTGGCGCGGTACTGAGGATTCACCATGTTCACGCCGGTTTCCTGAAGTTCAGCCATGATTTCCCAGATACAGCCGTCAGTGTGCATGTAGACGAGTTTGCCGGCATCGCGGCATTTCTTGTAGATCGCGGTGAAGCAGGGTTTCAGGTACTTCACCCACTTCTCACGGCCAATGGCAAGGCCGTTCTGCATACCCAAGTCGTCGCCAAAGTAAATGATTGGTCCCGATGTTTTTTTGATGACGACCTCAACCTGCAAGAGGTTGTATTCCAGCACTTTGTCGATAAGCATTTGCAGCTCCTCCGGCTCCTCAGCAAAGTCAAACATGGCTTCCTCAAAGCCGCGCAGGTCGAGGAGGCGTAGGTACATGAAGCCGTGAGGTATTCGGCCTGTACGGTCGTCGGGGATTTGCAGGGCGCGGATATCCTCGCGGGTCTTCACCGGATGGCCCTTCACCATGGACTCCATACCTTCCTGAATATTCTCCCACACACAGCCCCACTCGTCAGTATAGGTACCCTCGTGGTACGTTTGCGGCGTGTGGGCTGCGTAGTTGTAACGCTCGCTTATATCGCCAAAAAACTGTGGATAACGCGCCGTAATCGCCCTGACCTCTTCACCGTACTTTTTCCATGCGGCAGGCAGGAAACCAATGCTGATCGGAATTGTTTCAGGACTCTTCCAAGTCATGGCTTTAACTAAAAGTTCTTCGTTTGTACTCATGGATTCTCCATAGCTGTTATAGTACCACTTTCTCACAGAAATGGCGCGCTAAGGTCCAGTAAAAGTTCCCGTTCCACCCTAACGGGAGGGCGAAGGGTAGATAATAGCATGATAACCAATGGGGTATAGGAATTGCCCTCTCATGCCTTAGAGGAATTGACTCCTCATGCCTTAGAGGAATTGACTCCTCATGCCTAGAGGATATTGGAGCTTTCTCCTTGAAAGCGTATCGGATGCGGAGGAACAAATCCCCCGCGCCCCAGTTCTACGCCCGTGGGGTAAGGGCGCTGTCGCGTTTCATGCAAACAGACAAACAAGCAAACAAACAGAACCACCA
>JAIRMT010000154.1 GCA_031258505.1 Treponema sp. | reverse complement strand
GTCATTTCTCTAAAGAAGATTTGCGTTCATTCGCGTCATTCGATGATCTTTTTCTTTCCGGTGCGTAAGGTGAGTTACTCAATTTCTTTTTTTTGCTTAGTCTAAGCATATTTCAAAGTCCGCTGTCTCGATTGCTATGCGTTTATCCTGCGGCAAGCGGCTTTCACTTATACTCTTCCCACGCCTTTATCTCCAGACCTTTTTCCCTTTCCAGCGCCATTGCGTCGATGAACTCACGCGCAACCTTGATATTGGTAAACAGCGGAATATCAAAGTCGATTGCCATACGGCGGATGAGGTAGTCATTCTTGAGTTCAGTCTCGCGGTTATTCTTGGGAATGTTGATAATTAAATCAATCTCGCGCCGTTTGATAAAGCTGGCGATGTTCGGCTCCCGCGCCTCAAGGGGCCAGTTAAGCGCGGTAACAGGTAGACTGTTACTAGACAGGAACTTGGCAGTGCCGCGTGAGGCAACGAGTTCGTAACCCATTTGCGTAAGCTTTTTCGCGGAATCGAGAAAATCGAGCTTGTCTTCTATGGGACCAGTGGAAAGCAGAATGCGTTTACGCGGCAGGCGATAGCCGACTGAGAGCAGGGCTTTGAGGAAGGCGTCGTGAAGGTCAGTGCCGATACAGCCGACTTCGCCGGTACTTGCCATTTCCACGCCGGAAACCGGGTCTGCGCCGTGAAGCCGCGAATAGCTGAACTGCGCGGCTTTGACGCCAACCCATTCAAGGTCGAGCGCCGACGATGGCGCTTTCTGCACGGCTTCGTCAAGCATGGCGCAAACCGCCATCTCGATCATGTTTACACGGCTTACCTTTGAGCAGAACGGGAAACTGCGGCTGGCGCGTAAGTTACACTCAATGACCTGTACGCGGTTGCGTTGGGCGAGAAACTGAATGTTAAACGGGCCGCTTATATCAAGGGCTTGGGCGATTTGGGAGCTGATCTTGCGAATCTTCCTGATGGTTTCGATGTAAAGGCGTTGCGCAGGCAGTACAACAGTAGCGTCGCCAGAGTGAACGCCGGCGTTCTCAATGTGTTCAGTGATAGCGTGGAAGAGGATTTCACCCCGTTTTGCTACAGCATCAATCTCTATCTCCTTAGAGTTCTCAATGAATTTGCTGATAACAACCGGATGTTCGGCAGAAACGTCAGTTGCAAGCCTCAGAAACTGCTCAAGGCGCTCGTCGTTCCACGCCACGTTCATTGCCGCGCCGGACAGCACATAGCTAGGGCGAATCAGCACTGGATAGCCAACCGCAGAGGCAAAGGCTTTGGCCGAGGCAAGGTCGGTGAGTTCCTTCCACTTAGGCTGTTCAATGTTGAGCGAGTCCAAGAGCGCGGAAAACTTATTGCGATCCTCAGCCATGTCTATTGACGCGGGGCTGGTGCCATAGATGAGCGCGCCGCAGTCATAGAGCCGCGTGGCGAGGTTATTCGGGATTTGCCCGCCCATTGACAGAATGATACCATCGGGACGCTCACGCTCGTAAATGTCGAGTATGCGTTCTAGCGTCAGTTCCTCGAAATAGAGCCGGTCGCACATATCATAGTCAGTGGACACGGTTTCGGGGTTACAGTTCACCATGATCGAATAGCGTCCGAGTTTGCGGGCAGCCTCAACCGCATTGACACAGCACCAGTCGAACTCAACGCTGCTGCCGATACGGTACGCGCCAGACCCCAGCACCATGACCCCGCGCCCGGCTGGTGTTACGTCGTCCCCGCTAACGCTGCTGCTATGGGCGTAGGTCATGTACAGGTAGTTAGTTTTTGCCGGATATTCGGCTGCGAGGGTATCAATCTGCTTAATGGCGGGACGTATACGGTATTCCTCACGCAGGGAACGGACATCCATCTCGCTCATGTTCAAAAACTCGCCGATGCGGGCGTCGGAAAAGCCGAGTCGCTTGGCCTTCATCATGAGTGTGCGGGGTATGCTTAGACATAGTTCTCCATCTTGTGCTAAGGAGCCTCTATGAGCCGCTACATAGTTTTTTAACTCCACTTCTGCTTCCACCACATTGGCGATCTTTGCCAGAAACCAGCGGTCGATTTTTGTAAGCCGATGTATGCGCTCGATTGACCAGCCTTCCCGTAACGCTCGATAAATAATAAAGATGCGGCGGTCAGTGGGTTTTGAGAGCGCGTCTTTGATGTTTAGCGCGTCAGCTCCACAGAGCGTATCGTCGTCAGCGAGTCCGGGCGCGCCGATGCCAGTCATGCGGAGCGCCTTTTGCAGTGCCTCCTCAAAATTGCGGCCAATGGACATAACCTCGCCCACGCTCTTCATCTCAGAGCCGATACGGGTTTCAACGTGCTTAAACTTGGCGAGGTCCCAGCGCGGCACTTTAACCACGCAGTAATCAAGGGCTGGCTCAAAGCAAGATTTGGTAACGCGGGTGATGCGGTTCTCAATGTCAAGCAGCGTATAACCGAGCGCTAACTTTGCGGCTACAAACGCCAGAGGATAGCCTGTGGCTTTGGATGCCAGCGCTGAACTGCGCGAGAGCCGCGCATTTACTTCAATGATACGATAGTCCTCGGATGCTGGATCAAGGGCGTACTGGATATTGCACTCACCCACTATGCCCAAATGCCGGATTACGTCGATAGCGACGCAGCGTAGTTTGTGGTATTCGCTGTCGCTGAGGGTCTGGGATGGAGCAATGACAATACTTTCGCCCGTGTGTATGCCGAGCGGGTCAAAGTTTTCCATATTACAGACCGTGATACAGTTGTCGGCGGAGTCGCGTACTACCTCGTATTCGATTTCTTTCCAACCTCCGAGCCATTCTTCAATTAAGACCTGTGAGCCAACGCCAATCGCCTGAGCCAAAGCGCGATCACAGCGTCGCCGTACCTCAGTCTCGTTCCGGCAGATACCTGATCCTGCACCGCCCAAGGCATAGGCTACCCGCGCCATCACTGGATAGCCAATCGTTGCCGCCGCCTCCACCGCTGCTTCTGTACTGCTAACCGCGACGCTTCGCGGCGTCTTCGCGCCGATTTCAGCAAGGCGGTTCACAAAACGCTCGCGGTCTTCGGTATCTTCAATAGCCTTAACCGGCGTACCCAGTACCTTGACGCCATACTTGTACAGTATGCCCTCTCGATTAAGCGCCACGCCACAGTTAAGCGCAGTCTGCCCCCCAAATGACAATAGCAAACCATCAGGCAGTTCTTTTTCAATAACCTGACGCACATATTCCGGCGTTACTGGCAGAAAATAAGTGGCGTCAGCCATACCTTCACTGGTCTGTATAGTAGCGATGTTGGGGTTAATGAGGACTGTTTTGATACCTTCCTCCCGCAAAGCCTTGAGCGCCTGAGAACCGGAGTAGTCGAACTCACCGGCCTGCCCGATTTTCAGCCCTCCTGAACCCAGTACGAGAACTTTTTTTACTGTCATAGTGATTTCCTTATTGATTTTTTGTTTCACGCACCTGCTCTAAGAACCGCTCAATCAAAAACTCAGTGTCGCGTGGGCCTGGGCAGCCTTCAGGGTGAAACTGCACTGCCGAAAATGGCGCTTTGCAGGATTTGATACCTTCGATGGTGTTGTCATTGGCATTGACAAACCATGGTTCCCAGTCTTTAGGCAGTGTATCGCCGCGAACCGCGTAGCCGTGATTCTGGCTCGTGATGTAGCAGCGTCCGGTTTCAGTATCAATACAGGGCTGGTTCTGTCCGCGATGTCCGTAGGGCAGTTTGTAGGTATCCGCGCCAGCGGCCAACGCCATAATCTGCACACCTAGACAGATGCCGAAAATGGGCTTGCCTCGCTCAAAGGCGCGCCGCACTGTAGCAATAGTCTTACCGCAAACCTTGGGATCCCCAGGACCGTTTGACAGAAAGATACCGTCGTACTCAATACCACTGAGATCATGGTTCCACGGCAGGCGAATTACTTCGACGCCACGCTTGAGCAACCAGCGCAGTATATTCGCCTTTACCCCGCAGTCAATGAGCGCGATACGCGCGACACTATCACGCGCCGCGCCAGCAACATTCACGGCGTAGACATGGGGTTCGCGGGGCGATACATCAGCGACAGGGTGTACGACAAGGCCGGAATCAATCGTTACATCGCGGCTTCCGTCAACCAATATTTTGCCGCGCATCACGCCATGTTCCCGCAGGCGAATGGTCAAGGTGCGGGTATCAATGCCATAGATGCCGGGGACATTGTTCTTGTCCAGCCAAGTTGAAAGACTACAGCCTGACGCGAAATGGCTGGGTTCACCGCAGGCTTCGGCGACCACAAAGCCCGCCACCTGTATCCGGTCTGACTCAAAGTGCGTTGGTATGCCGTGTTCATCAAAAAATGGCTCGGCAGTCTTTGGCTTGACTGGTACGCCGTAGTTGCCCTGCAAGGGATAGGTTGACACTAGTATCTGCCCCCGAAAACTGGGGTCAGTGAGCGCCTGCGGATAGCCGGTCATGCCAGTTGTAAACACCACCTCGCCGGCTTGGGAACGCGGCTTTCCAAACGACCAACCCCCATACTCCGATCCATCCTCTAACACCAGCCTTGCGGCAACAGCGTATTTTTTCATAAATGCTCCTGACATCTTGATAAAATTACCATAAACATTGTAGAATACAAGCATAACAAAAAACAAGGCGTCGGTATGGAACATTCCGAATAAGAAAAGCGTTTTTGCTAAAATCCTGCTTTCCTACATTGATAAAATTGTAGGAATCAGTAAATCATATCCGTAAAAGTGAGGTAGTAATATGGTATATGAAGAATATGTGGCATGGTCTAAGAACTATGAGACAGGTATACCGCTGATTGATACGCAACACAAGAAGTTGCTTGTGTTGACGAATCAGCTCTACACCGCCTGTTTAGCAGGGCGTGAAACAGCGACAGAGTTTTTTCTTGTAGCTGTTCATGAGTTTGTTGACTATGTTCAGGAACACTTTAGCGCAGAGGAAGAGCTTATGGCGCAAAGTGGTTATTCCCGTTTGGCGGAACACAAGGCTAAACACGATGAGTTTGCCAACAAGCTCCTGAGCGAGACCCAAGAGATGAAAGCAGGAAAACCAATGGTTCCTCTTACCTTCTTGCATTACTTGCGTGATTGGATATTAAGCCATATAGCTATTGACGATATGGATTTTGTGTATCATAGTAAAGTTCTAAAAAACTAGAATTTTTTATAGAAATTTGCTAACTAAGCATTTTAAGGAAGGGTAACATGGTTGAAGAAGTAAAAGATTTTGTTACATGGGAAGATCGCTATGCTTTGGGTATTCCGTTCATTGATGCGCAGCACAAGGAGCTCGTGCGGTTGACCAATGAGCTTTTCTTGTCCTGTCAGGGTGGAACAGCGAATGATATATTCAGAGAGACGATCAAAGCTGCGGTGAAGTATGTTGCGGAACACTTTAGCGCAGAAGAAGCTATGATGAGCCGGATAAAGTATCCAGGCCTTGCGGAACACAAAAAAGAACACGAAGTGTTCGTACAAAAGGTGCTTGAAGATGTCCAACATTTTGAAGCCGGACGCGCCTTCGTGCCAAACACTTTTGTCCGCTTCCTCAAAGACTGGATTTTAACCCATATCGCGATGTCTGACAAAAAGTACGCTGATTACATCATGCATCTCAAGAAACTAGGAAAGCTGGCGCCGCACTAAGCCAGGGCTCAGGTATTCTGTCCATATCAGACAGAATGCCTGCGTGGAGTCGACTCTTTTTTACACGCGCTTGACAGCGCGGAGTAATAGGTCGCGGCTCAATTCAAACAGAATCGGACGGCCGTGGGGACAGCGGAGCACGGGAAGAGCCAGCGCTGCCTCGGCCAGCGATAGCGCTACGCGCTCGTCAAGGTTGTCGCCCTCCTTCACAGCGCGATGGCAGGCCAGTGTTGCAAGCCAATGTTCAGCAAGATCAGCTCCAGCCCGTTTCAGGTCAAGAATCGCCTGAACCGTCTCACTATCGCTGAGGTTCCAGTGCGCTGGTAACGCTTCTATGCGCCATGAACCACAGTCCATTTTAATGACCACACCAAGACGCTCTAGCGCATCTCTTCGGGTATTCAAAAATTGATCATCTTCCTCGCTTTCGGTCCGAAAGGGAATGGCAACAAGCAGTTCCTGAATCGGCACAGGTCGGGCAAGAAACTGCTCGTAAAGAATCCGCTCATGGGCTGCGTGCTGATCAATGAAAAACAGGCGATCATTTTTTTCGATGATTATAAAAATATCAAACGCCTTACCAACATAGCGCAGCTTATGCTCCGAATGAAACGCTGGCGAAGAAGTGTGCGCCGTAAACTCGGTCTGCATCGTTTGCGGTACGAGAGACGATGTAAATTCCGGCGTGCCAGGCCGGGCAAGCAGAGCTTGCGGCGCGTATTCAGGCGGGTTTTCCTGCAAGGCGTCCAGCGCCAAGGTTCGGGCTACGGCGTATTCGAACTCTTGACTCGGCTTGTTTTGAAACTGCGGCGAAGGCTCTGTTGTGAACAGAATCTCCAATTCCGGCGCGGTGTATACCTGCTCGGTATATTGCTGGTTCCGGTGGCGGACAAAGTCCCGCAGGCTACTGGTAACCGCGTGATGTATTGCGCTGGCATCGGCAAAACGAACTTCACGCTTCGCAGGATGGATATTAAAGTCAGCCATTGCAGGATCAATGTCCACAAAGATCGCACCAATCGGATGATAGCCATTGGGAAACCAGCCCTGGGTTCCGTATTCCAGCGCCTGCATCAGGGAAAAGTCCTGTATGCGCCGGCCATTGGCAAAGACGTATTGCTGACGACGATCAGGGCGCGCCAGTTCAGGACCGCCGATTACGATGCTCACCGAAAAACGGGTCGTAGCGTTGTGAATCTCGTGGAGATACGCGGCTTGCGGGGGATCAAGAAGCAGGCTGGCAAAACGTTCCTTGAGACTAGAAGCAACAGGGAGGGCAGTTTTGAGTTTTCCATCAAGTGTCAAACGAAAACTGATTGACGGAAAAGCCAGCGCCTTATCAATAAAGGTCAGGCGGCAGAGGTTTGCTTCGCTCCATTCGCGTTTGAGGAAGCGCTTGCGCGCCGGAATCGTGTCAAACAGACCTATAGCGCGAACACTGGTTCCCCGCTTGCGTCGCCCTCGCTCGATCCTCGCGCCAAACGCTTCACCTGGTCCCACTTCCAGCCGCCACGCCTCGCGGCTATCCGCGCTGGAAAGAATTTCCAGATGAGAAACAGTGGCGGCAGCAGCAAGGGCCTCGCCCCGAAAGCCAAGGGTTTCAGCCGATTTCAGGTCATCCATTGAGCGAATCTTGCTGGTGGCATGGGTTTTCCAGCAAAGTTCAAGGTCTTCTTTTTCCATGCCAGACCCATCGTCAATAACCTCAATGCGTCGGATTCCCCCGCCATCAATCGAAAGTTCTATGCGATTTCCGCCCGCATCAATAGCGTTGTCGATAAGTTCCCGTACCAGAGCAGCAGGCCGGTCAATCACTTCACCAGCAGCTATTTTCCGCGCCTCATCGGGCGGCAGAACTTGTACACGAGCCATGTCAGACCTCCTCATCAAAAAGCCCTAGCTCCGGTGTAACGTTCTCAGTCTTTTCTTCCGGCGCGTTCATCAGTATCTCAATCCGGCTTTCTATTTTTTCAAGGTCTTTCTCCAGTGTCCGGGCAAGTTTGATTCCCTCTTCAAAGGCTTTGAGCGCATCATCCAATGGAATGTCGGGTTTGCGTATCTTTTCACCCAGCGCCTCAAGCCGTTCCAATCGTTCTTCAAAATTCTTCATGTTTATATACCTCTTCCGTTATCGCGTTTATAGTCCCCTCAAGGGGACTGATGATGAGTCGCTCCCCGATGTTCACTACACCCGCGCTACGCACCAGTTCACCATTTTCCTTGCAAACTATCGAAAATCCCCGCTCAAGAATAGCGCGGGGATTGCCCGCCTCAATACTCAAGACTGCAAGCTCAAGCCGCTGACGAATGTCGCGTATACGGTAGGAAAGCCCGCCAATAAGTTCCTCCTTAGCATCGTCAAAACGCAAGAGCCGCGGCTGGAGTATTGAGCGAAACCAGTATTCAAGGTCTTCTAACTTGAACGGTTTTATAAGCAGACGCGCCCGTTCAAGCCGTGATTCCATGGCATTGATGAGCCGAACGCCCAGGTTGTGTATCATTTCACGGGTTTCCACCCGACTCTCACTCACTAATTCAGCAGCGGCTGAGGGGGTTGGGGCGCGAAGATCAGCGGCAAAATCGCAGAGCGTCCAATCTATCTCATGTCCCACCGCGCTTATCACTGGAATCGCAGAGCCTGCAACCGCGCGAACCACCACTTCTTCTGAGAATGGCAGCAAATCCTCCAACGCGCCCCCGCCCCGACCCACAATGAGTACATCGGCAAGATTCCACTCATTAGCCTGCTCAATACGCCGCGCAATGATGGGCGCAGCCTCGCTGCCCTGCACCGGCGTTGGCAGAATAATGACACGGATGCCTTCGGCTCGACGGCGCAGTATGCTGAGTATGTCCCGAATCGCCGCGCCAGTGGGAGAGCTTATCACCACAACCGTGTCAGGAAACCGGGGAATTGGCTTCTTCCGTTCCGTGTCAAAAAGCCCCTCTGCGGCAAGGTCGCGTTTACGCTTCTCAAGAACCGCCAGTATATCACCAGAACCCGCCACTTCAATACTTTCGCACACGATTTGATAGGTTCCTCGTTGATTATAGACTGACACGCCTCCTCTGACCCGCAACAGCATACCATCGCGCAGCTCAAAACCCAGAGAACGAAGCCGATTCTTGAACATTACCGCTGAAATGGCCGCGCCTATATCTTTTAAGGTAAAATAGAGATGGCCCGTACTTGAGAATTTACAGTTAGATAGCTCCCCTTCCACATAGATAAGGGAAAACGCGCCTTCCAAATTGGCGCGTATACGTTCAGTAAGTTGCGAAACCGAGAATGTTTCCATCAGTAACCCCTTGCCTAAAGCCAGGGGCTTGCAGCTTGGGCTGATTGTTCAGCTTGCTCTACAAGGTTTCTGCTTCTTCCCGTTGCTGGTATTCCCACGACAGTTTCACTCTTGTCGCCAAGAGCCCCCATATCCACAGACGTTGATTCCCCGCACTGCACGGGTATGAGATTGTATACTAATCCATCTTTAGCTTAATGTCAACAAGAGCTTCAGCGGAAGGGTCTTAAGCAGCTTGAACCGCTCCGCTCATGGTCTTATGGTACATCACTACCTCTTGCTCTGGGAATTCAAAAGAATTTTTTTAACTACTTGATATTTCTTTCACAGCTTGATAGAATTTTGATATGGACTTGAGGAAACGCCATAGGGCCACTGGCCATCGGCTTGCTTACAGTTTAGCTTCTCTCCCGGCTCCCGGCTCCCGGCTCCCGGCTCCCGGCTCCCGGCTCCCGGCTCCCGGCTCCCGGCTCCCGGCTCCCGGCTCCCGGCTCCCGGCTCCCGGC
>JAIRMT010000131.1 GCA_031258505.1 Treponema sp. | reverse complement strand
AGGCGGTAGAGTACATCATGCTTGATGGGGATGATTACACAAACAGTCAAGCAAGTACAACTTGTCAACAAATTTTTCAGTAATTTTAGGGTTTATGGATACAATAAGTCTTCGCGTTTCGCGCCACGTTACCTTCCCTCTTTATGTCTGTGCCAGTGAGCGTATCAAACTCATCGGGACGACGGACGGTCGCTTCCCCGATTTCGGTCATCACCTTGAGAAAGAGATGGGCGGCTTGTGGCTGCATCCAATCAAGCTGCTGGATGGTTTCTGGCTCAGGCTCAAAGACATTGACGCTGCTAATGTCGATGTCTGGACCATCGCCGATAGCTTTGAAAACCGACCCGAAGGTAATGTCTTCCTTTATAACAGCAATCTTGGCCATACCCCGCTCCAGCTCACCCGTTCCCAAATTGCGCCGGAAATGACGACAAGCGATAGCGGCGCGGGAATCATCGTTGACTACGAGGTGTTTAACTCATCCACTGAAACGCGGCGGATGGAACTGGAGTTTCTGGCAAAAACCGATATTCGTCCGGTCTGGTTCTCTGGTGAACATGGCATTACTGATGAGCGTGATGTGGGCGAATGGCTCCCCGACAAAAAGCTCTTTCTGGCAAAGGACATGGGACATGAATGGTATGTTGCTATAGGCTCAGTTCCCGCGCCGAAACAGGTTGAGCAAGGTATCGACCGCAGCCCGGAAAATACCGCTGGTCAGGGCGTTGGCGTCAGCTTTTTTTACACGCTGTCGTTACGGGCTGGGGAACGCCGTGTTCTGCGCTTCATTATCGCTGGCTCCTGCGTGTCCCGCGCTGGCTGCCTTGATGCCTATCACGGCCTGCTTGCGCCCCGCGATTTTTGGGCTGAGAAGCGGGCGCGTTACGCCGCACTCCTCAATAGAAGCCGCCTTACTATAGAAGATAAAAAATTTGAAACCATATTTAACTGGATTAAGGTCAATACCGACTGGCTCATCATGGATACGGTGAATGGCCGCGCTCTGGCAGCAGGTCTGCCTGAATACCCCTGGTGGTTTGCTTGCGACAACACCTACTCGCTACAAGGGGTGCTGGCAATGGGTGATTACGCGCTTTGCCGTAACACCTTGCATTTGTTGCTGGATAGCTCAGAAAAGTTTAATGGTAACGGACGCATACCCCATGAGATAACAACTATGGGGCTTTGCGCGCATCCGGGGAACACGCAGGAAACCGCACACTTTATCAGCATGGTCTGGTTTTACTATGAGTGGACCGGCGACCGAGACTTCCTCGACCTTGCCTTTCCAGTTCTGCAAAAAAGCGTGGTCTGGCTGCGCGACCAGGATGATGACAATGACGGCTTTCCCAACGGCTATGGCATACTGGAGATTCCTGGGCTGAACTCCGAGATGCTTGATACTGCGGTGTATACCGCGCAGGCATATAAATGCTTTGCCGCTCTATGCCGGTTCAAAGGACTGGAGACGCAGGCGGACGAGTATCAGGCGCTTTCGGAACGCGCGGTTGCGGCCATTAACACCGTGCTGTGGGACGAGGAAGCCGGCCTATACTGCGATGCCTGCACCAGTTCAGCGGACGTGCGTTCACGCTACGACGCGATTCTTGGCCGACGCTATGAGTCTGGCGTTGATAAAGGCCGACGGATTCTTGACGAGGCTCTGATAAAGAAAGAGAAGCTATGGCCTGAAGCTGAAAGCGGCTGGTTACTCAACTATGGCTGGATTATCAACACGCCTATGGAAACCGGCATTGCCCCAAGGGAAAAGGCGCTTCGCGCACTAGAAGAGATGCACACCGGACGCTTTATTGGCGAGTACGGTATGTACCTGAGCGGCATATTTCAGGACGCGAGCATGACCATCAATACTGGCGTTATGGCAGTGGCGCAGGCGCGTTATGGTTTCGCGGATCGCGCGCTTGGTCTGCTTGAAAAGATGTTTGCCTGTTTTGGCCGCGCCACTCCGGGCTGTATCTCAGAAATGCTCCCGGACTACGGCTGTTTCGTGCAGGCGTGGACCATCTACGCGACACAAGTTCCTATTACGTGCTACTTTTTCGGCATACAGTCTAGCGCGTCTCAAAACCGCCTTCGCGTTGCTCCCTGTATGCCCAATGCGTGGCCATTCGCCGAACTACGGCGGCTGCGGGTTCTGGACGGTGAACTTTCGCTGCACTATCAGCGGAATAGCGAGGGTTGTCTCTGGCGGCTTGAGTACACGGGGAGCGCGTCTGTGGTATTCGTGGTTCCTGAAGGTTTTGATGACCAATACCACGAAATTATGATGAACAATGGACAGCTTGATGTATCATTAAGGCGTAAACATGATTAGACCCACAATACAACAGATCGCTAAGGCGCTTTCGGTTTCTCCAGCCACTGTCTCAAAGGCGCTTGCCGATAAAGCCGAGGTGAGCGAGGCGACCCGCGCTCGTGTCCTCGCCTGTGCCAGAGAGCTTGGCTATACACAATACAGCGGCGTGTCAAATGGAGAACGCCGTGTGGCGATTCTCATTCAGGACAGAATCAGAAATGAGAACGAGCAGAACTTCTATTACGATGTCCTCATGGGTTTCAAACAATACGCTACCTTGAAACACTTTGAGGTAATCATATTGACCACCACTAGCGCCGAGCAGGAACAGGTGTCCTACGATGCCTGTCTCACCGCAAAGCGCATCTCAGGTGCGTTTGTTATGGGTATGAAAACTACTGACCCATACATTGCCCAGCTTGGGGTTACCAGTATACCCACAGTTACGCTTGATTTTTCTGTAAATAACCCCTGTGTAGGCAGAGTAGGTGTGGATAACTACACAGGGGCGCGTCTGGCTGTTGAACATCTCATTGATTTGGGGCATCGGAACATTGGTTTCCTCAATGGGCATCCCTTTGCCCAAGTGTCTGAGGAACGTCTTGCTGGCTATATTGCCGCGCTCTGCAGCCGTAAGTACGGCTTTCAGCCGGGTTTTGAGCCGCGTTTTGTCTTTGAGGGCGACTTTTCCGAGCAAAGCGGTGCAAGCGGCGCTGACTATTTTGCGGAGGCCGGCATTACCGCTCTGTTCTGCGCGAGCGATCTCATGGCAATGGGCGCGGTGCGCCGTTTTCAGGAAAAGGGCATAGCTGTACCCGCTGACATTTCCATTGTGGGTTTTGACAATATGCCGTTTACCACCTATTGTACGCCCCGTATTACCACAGTCGCCCAAGATCGCTATCGGCTTGGACTGATGGCCTGCGCTCTTCTCTATAGCCTCCTCGATAACGCGCCGCTTAACCACTGCCTGCTCCAGCCATCACTCGTTATCCGCGAATCAACAATGGGATTCAGCAGTCCGGGCAATCAGCCTCTTATATCAGAAAATGCGAATTTGATATACAAAGCCTGATTAGATTTGTACTTAATATCCTTTCTCAGACTACCGATGTTTGAATAGAACAGAAAATATACATCTAGCTATGAAGATGCTGTTTAAGCAAAGGGGATTAAAGTTTTGAATATAGATAATAGCTTTTCCAAAACGATTGATTTGGTTCATCGCGCTATGGATGCCCGTTCCATGCGCCAAGACATCATTGCCAATAACCTTGCCAACGCTGAGGTGCCGGGATTCAAACGTTCTGACCTGAGCTTTGAAAGCGAGCTGAAACGGGCGCTGGAATCCGGGCAACAAAAGCCTACGCTGGAACTCACACTCACAAACCCAAGCCATATCGCTAACTGGCAGGAGCGGGATTACCGCAGCGTTACGCCGAGGCAGACGCTGGACTTTACCAGCTCTTCCCAGAACAACGGAAACAATGTGGATATGGAGCAGGAAGTCATGAGCTATGTACAGAACCTGCTGATGTATAGTCTGCTGGCTCAGGCTGAAACCTTTGAGTTCAGTCAGATCAACGCTGTATTACGAGGTTAATAAACTATGGGAATTTTGAATTCGATAAGCATCGCAGCCACAGGCATGAGCGCCCAGCGGCTTCGTTCAGACGTGATCGCGGATAACATCGCCAACGTTTCAACCACCCGTACGCCGGAAGGCGGGCCATACCGGAGAAGCCGCGTAGTTCTGGAAACCAAAGCCGAGGGGCCGTCGTGGAGATCGCCGTTTCTGCCAGATATACTGGACAGCGGCCCGGGTCAGGGTGTCAGAGTCGTGGGTATAGAAAAAGATATTGCTACTGAAAACCGGCTTGTCTATGACCCAACCCATCCAGACGCTATCACTTCCGGCCCAAATGAAGGCTATGTTGAGATGCCTAATGTGGATATTGTTACGGAAATGACCGACATGATCGCCGCGTCGCGGGCTTATGAAGCCAACGCTTCGATTATTGATGGCGCCAAAACTATGTTCCAGCGAGCGTTGGACATTGGAGGGAGGTAAATAAGTCAGCGCCCCATCCGAAAGGATTGGGCTTGTCGGAACGATTCGGCAAGCCCGCGCTGATTCGCCTCAGTGAAGCCATGAGGCTAAACTATGTTTAAAAATGTTAGCCGAACTTATCCCGCAAGGGATCAGATAAAGCGAATAGACGATCTATTTTTTACAAGGAGGTCTGCCTAAGTGCAGACGGCGTTTCATCCCTCGACCTTGAGGTCGCAGTCTAAAGACTTGGGGTTCCGCGCCGTGATTTTTATGACACTTTCTAATCTGGCGGCAAGTTCCAGCCTGCCTATGACCATGACTAACCCCAGACATATCACGGGGTTCATTCCGAGCGGCGCGAATATCGCGGATTTAACCCAGCAGATTGGCGCAGAGTCGGTGTTACAGAGCGACAACTTCGCAGACGCAATGCTTCGGGCGCTGGATAAGGTTTCCGGCGACCAGCAGAAAGCTGAAAGCCTGATACAAACCGCGATCACTGACCCTGACGCAGTGGATATTCATGACATCACGATTGCTCAGGCTGAGGCAAGTATGTCTCTGAATATCGCGCGAACCGTGCTTAACCGTTTGGTACAAGACTGGAAGGATATTATCAATACCCGGTAAGCTTGATATAATCAAACAAAAAATAAAACCGGGGAGGGGTTTATGGGTGAATGGTTTAGGAAGGTTTTAGAGCAGATAAAGAATCTGTGGGGTAAGTGGAGCCTTTTGCAAAAGCTGATTCTGCTGGGTATCTGCGTGGCGGCGATTGCGGGCGTGGTGGTGCTATTTTCAGTCTCAGCTTCACCTACGATGGTGCCGGTTATTGATACGCCTATCACTGACATTGATATGCGGGATCGCATGGTAACGCGGATCAACTCCGAGGGGGTGCGGACGAGTATCTCGTCAGCAGGTGTAGTTATGGTGGATGATGCGGAAACCGCCCGCAGAATGAGAGCGATTCTTATCCGCGAAGACTTGGTTCCCAACGGCACTGACCCGTGGGCTATCTTCGACGTTACGCGCTGGACCATCACCGATATGGAACGGAATGTGAATCTCCAGCGGGCTATAACCCAAATGGTTACCGAGCATATAAAGTCGCTCAATGAAGTTGATGACGTCAATGTTACGATTGCCTTCCCGAAAGACGCGCTGTTTGTCTCTGAACAGAGCCCTGTCAGCGCGAGTGTTATCATTACCCCACGGCCGGGCAGTGATATTACCGAGAATTCCAAGAAAATCGAGGGCATACAAAAACTGCTAAAGTTCGCCATAACTGGTCTCAAGGACGAAAACATCGTTATCACGGACCGGAGCGGCATGGTGCTGAACGACTTCGCGGGCATGGCTGATTCCGAGCGGCTGAAAACCATTGAGCAGGGCAACAAAATCATTCAGCAGTTGGAAGCCCAGTACCGCGCAAGGGTGCTTACCGCGTTACAGCAAACCTTTACCGCTGATCGCGTGCGCGACCTTAACATCAAGATTGATATGGACCTTTCCAAAAAAGTGGTGAACACTGAGGAATTCCTGCCTTTTACCATACGGCCCCGAACACCAGGTTCCTCCTATGACGATTCCGAGATAGCTGAATCTGTGGTTCGTTCCCAGACCTCGTCCAAAACAACTTACACAGGCACAGGCTATACCCCTGAAGGCCCCGCTGGTGTTGAGGGTCAGACCGCGCCCGCGTACCGTGATATGTCTAACATCTATGGTACGGTAACACAGGAAAGCGTTGTTACTAACAATGAGATTAACAAAAGCATTACTCAAGAAGAGAAGAGTCCGAGTATCGACCGCATTACGGTTTCGGTAAACATTGATGGAACCTGGGTTGTGAAGAAAGACGAGAAGGGGAATCCCATTATAACTGGGGGAGCAACCGAGCGGGAATATACGCCAATGTCAGCGGAAGACCTGCGGTCAACCCAGTCCCTGATACAGAACGCTATCGGCTACAGCGCTGCGCGTGGCGACTCTGTTACAGTAACAAACATTGGTTTTGACCGCGCACAGGAATTTGCCCTGGCTGACGCCAGCCTTGGAGAGCAACAACGTTTTAGACTGATACTGATGCTCATTATTGGCAGCGTGCTGTTCTTACTCGTTGCCTTTACCGCGTTTAAGCTCATATCACGCGAGATTGAGCGGCGCAAACGTCTAGCGGAAGATGAACGGGCGCAGCGGGAAGCAGCTATACGGGAAAGCGCGATCATGCAGGCCGAAGAAGAAGGTGCGGCGATATCTATGTCTACTGAAGAGCGGATGCGGATGGAACTTCAGGAAAGTATCGCCACTATGTCAAAGGATCACCCTGAAGATGTGGCGCAGCTCATCAGAACATGGTTGTTAGAAGAGTAGGAGAACAAAATGACAAAAGCGCAACAGACCCCGGTTAAGAAAAAAGACCCTAGTGAGGTCAGCGGCAGGCAGAAAGCGGCTGTGTTTCTCGTGTCCATCGGCTCTGAAATCTCTTCAGAGATTTTTAAGTACCTGCGCGAAGACGAGATTGAGACCCTCACCTTTGAGATAGCTCGCCTTGAAACTGTTGAGCCAGCCCAGAAGGACACCATACTCACCGAGTTTCAGGAACTCATGCAAGCCAACCAGTTCATCTCCATGGGCGGTATTGACTATGCGCGGGAACTGCTGGAAAAGTCTGTCGGCAGCCAGAAGGCTGTTGATATCATCAACCGACTCACCTCCAGCCTGCAGGTTCGTCCCTTTGACTTTATCCGCCGTACTGATCCAGCGCACCTCCTGAACTTTATCCAGCAGGAACATCCCCAGACCATTGCCCTGATTCTCGCCTATCTCGAACCGAACAAGGCGTCGGTCATTATCCAGAACCTGCCCCACGAGGTGCAGAGCGATGTCGCGCGTCGTATCGCCACAATGGACCGTACCAGTCCCGAAGTCTTGCGGGAAGTAGAGCGGGTGCTTGAAAAGAAGCTATCCACGCTGTCGAGTGAGGATTACACCGCAGCCGGTGGCGTTGAGAGCGTTGTTGAAATCCTCAACATGGTTGACCGCGCCTCTGAGAAGCAGATTATGGAAGTGCTTGAAGGCGACGATCCAGAACTTGCCGAGGAAATCAAGAAACGTATGTTCGTATTTGAAGATATTGTTATGCTTGACGACAAGTCCATACAGCGCGTACTGCGCGAAGTTGACAACGCTGAACTCTCAAAGGCGCTGAAACCCTGCGATACTGAGGTTCAGGAAAAGGTATTCAAAAACATGAGTAAACGCGCCGGCAGTATGCTCAAGGAAGATATTGAGTTTATGGGGCCGATTCGCATGAAAGATGCGGAAGAAGCCCAGCAGAAGATCGTCGCCATTATCCGGCGATTGGAAGACTCTGGCGATGTGGTTGTTGCCCGTGCTGGTGAGGACGAACTGATATGATAAAAGCAGTATTCAGACCAGAAGAGATTGCCATTGGCAATCTCAAGGTGTATCTCGAAGCGCCTCCTTCCTTTGCAGAGGAAAAGCTCCCTGAAAAAATATCAGAAGACGGCGAAGAAGATGATGTCTACGAAGGTCCTACAGCAGAAGAGTTACGGAGAGAAGCTGAACTCTTCAAAAGCCAGTGGGGAACAGAACGCGAGGCCATGATTCGCTCCGCCCAAGTGGAAGCTGACGGCATCATCAAGAACGCCGAGGATGCGGCTTTTCAGGAAGTAAAACGCCGTACCAACGAAGCTCAGGCCCTGAAACAAGCGGCAAAAGACGAGGCTGAAAAGATCATCGCCGAGGCCGCACAGAAAGCCAAAGAAACGCAGGAAGCAGCGCAAATCAGCGCCTTAAACCGCCAAAAAGAGGCTGAGAAACGCGGTTTCCTTGAAGGCCATGAGGCAGGCTTTAACGAAGGCAAGGCTGAGGTAGAGCGGCTCATTGAACGTACCCAAGTCGTGCTTGAACGGGCGCAGGACAAACGCGCCGAGATTCTCGCAGAAGCAGAACATCAGCTCATCGACCTTGCCTTACTCATATCCCGCAAGGTAGTCAAGATTCTCTCCGAAAACCAAAAAGACGTACTTGTCGCCAATGTGTCTGAAGCCTTGAAAAAGGTTAAGGCAAAAGGCGAAGTCATTATCCGCGTGAACATGGCGGATATAAAACTTACAACCGAACATACGCGGGACTTTATCCAGCTTCTTGAAGGAGCAAACACGATTCAAGTGCAGGAAGACACGTCAGTTGACGCTGGCGGCTGTATCATTGAGACCGACTTTGGCGAGATTGACGCCCGCATTTCCAGCCAGATGGCTGAACTGGAAGCCAAGATTCTGGAAATCACCCCGATTGTGGAAAAAACCGGCAATGACAGGGCTGCTGATGCACACTCTGCTTGATAAGTATGTTGAAACCATCACCACAGTAGATACTATCAAGTGTGTTGGTTATATCTCCAAAGTGCAGGGACTGCTCATCGAAAGCCGCGGCCCCCAGGCCATTATCGGGGAAATCTGCCGTATCGAAGCGCCAAAGGCGCCTTCCCCAATAATCGCCGAAGTAGTCGGGCTGCGGGACGACACGGTTCAGCTTATGCCCTACAGCGAAACCGACGGCATTGAGGTTGGCAACCGCGTGGTCGCTTCCGGCTCAAGCCTTGAGGTCGCTGTTTCCCGAAAACTGCTTGGCCGCGTACTTAACGCCATGGGTAAGCCCATTGATGACAAAGGCCCGGTTGACAACACAGTCTGCTATCCAGCAATGGCCAGCGCGCCCGACCCGCTGAAACGAAAACGGGTAACACGGCGAGTCAGCACCGGAATTCGCGCCATTGACGGTATGCTGGCCGTAGGCCGAGGGCAGCGACTCGGCATCTTTGCTGGTTCAGGCGTGGGCAAGTCAACATTACTGGGCATGATTGCCCGCAATACCAACGCTGATGTAAACATAGTCGCGCTTATTGGCGAGCGCGGACGCGAAGTTAATGACTTTATCGAAAATGACTTGGGACCAGAGGGACTTGCGCGGAGCGTACTCATCGTCAGCCCGTCCAATTCACCGCCCCTTTCCCGTCTGCGCGGCGCGTATGTAGCAACAGCAGTCGCCGAGTATTTCCGCGATCAGGGGCTAGACGTGATGCTGCTGTTTGACTCGGTAACGCGCTTCGCCCGCGCCCAGCGTGAAATCGGTCTTGCCATTGGCGAGCCACCCGCAACCCGCGGCTATACGCCCAGTATGTTTGACCAGATGCCCAAGCTCCTTGAGCGTTGTGGTACTTCCGAGAAGGGAACCATCACTGGCTTTTACACGATTCTGGTGGATGGCGATGACCTAGACGAACCAGTGTCTGACACCGTACGCGGCATACTCGACGGCCACATCGTACTGTCCCGCGCTCTTGCCCAGGCATATCACTATCCAGCCATTGATATACTTGCCAGCATTTCCCGGTTGGCGCCTGTTGTGTCCGGCCCGGTTACCAATAAGTCTGTGGGCGCGATACGCCGTCTCATGGCTGTGTACGCGGAAAACGAAGACCTCATCAATGTCGGCGCGTATCACGCTGGTTCTAATCCGCTGATAGACGAGGCCATTGCCCGCCATGAAGACATTGAGCGTTTCCTTATGCAGGAAATTGATGAGTATTCCTCTGTGCGGGAAACACTGGCGCGTATGGCCGCAATCTCCAACAACGGCGACATACCAGAAGAAGAACTAAAGGGCAATGACGATAGCCGGCAAGCTCTGCCCCAAGTCCAAGTCTCGCCTGAGACAGGCGTTGCCCCATGAAGCGATTCCACTTCAACCTTGAAAAGGCGCTTAAACTGCGCGAATACCGCGAAAAAGAGACAAAGATTGACCTGGGTCGCGCTGTAGGCGCGCTCACCCGGATTGAGCAGGCTATTGACGCCGCCACTGAAGAACGAAGCGCTGCTGTTGCTGAACGTTTTTCTACGGGCTTCAGTGTCAGCGACATTCTCACCTTTGACCATTACGTTCAGCGCCTTGACGCCGCCAAAGCCCAGCTCACGCTGGATGCGGAAAAAGCCGCAGCGCGGGTTGAGGACGCTCGCGGCGTCTACCTCGAAGCATCCCGTGATCGCAAAATCTTGTCCAACGTGAAGGAACGCCGCGAAAAGGAATACCACAAAGATATGCTGGCGGAAGAAACCAAAGTCCTTGACGACATCGCAGGTGGTTCCAAATCTCGCCGCCTGATAAACGGGATCGCGGAAGCCCCGACGCAAGCTGCCGGCGCAGAATCAGGCGGAACAGTTCCCGGCAGCCTAATTTCGGCTGGCTCTTGCTTTCTGGACGAGCGCCCCATTTCAGCTAGAAAAATTATTAGTAACGAACGTGATTGACCATCTTTCCGTTAAACAGTATAACCTTACCTGTATACTTCAAAGGTAGTGAGGCCGGGCTGCAGCCCGGTAAATCCTTCACTATCCCGTAACTGTGGGTTGTTTCTGTCATAACAGCCGCTGGCTGAAATGCCGGGAAGACTAACAGATTGAGCTTGGCTGTCAAAGGATCGTAATCTCGGCAGCGGTTTTTTCTACCCACAAGACAGGGAGCCTTTGGTACAGGAGTTCCTTCAAAAGATTCTCCCCCGTTTTCTCATAGCTTCATGGATTGAGCTTGGAAAACGTGATGCTTGCTTAAATTGAGAAACGGTCTTCCGGCAGAGGAAAGGTAAGCTGCCGTGCAGCCGATTCAGTGGTAAAGGAGTTTTTTATGACCATACGAACATTCATTAACGGGTTTCCCCGAATAGGGGAAAACAGGGAACTGAAAAAAGTCTTGGAAAATTATTGGGCGCGCAAGATTCCCTTTGATGAAGTCCAAAACACCGCTCAGGTCTTGCGGAAAAAGCACTGGCGTGTACAAAAAGACGCGGGTATTGATTTTATCAGTTCCAACGACTTTAGCCTTTATGACAATATGCTTGATACTATGGTCATGCTCAATGCGATTCCTGAACGCTTCGCCGGAATAGCGGATAAAAACGAGCGATACTTCGCTATGGCCCGGGGAAACGGCAAGGCCGCCGCAATGGAAATGACAAAATGGTTTAATACCAATTACCATTTTATCGTACCTGAATTGAGCGATGACCTGGTTTTCCATCTTGATCCGGGAAAAATACTGTCAGAATACCGGGAAGCAAAGGATATGGGGATAATGACGAAAATCAACATCATCGGCCCTTTAACATTTCTGGCGCTTTCAAAAACAAACACCAGAGATGATCCCTTCAAATACCTGCATAAACTAATGCCGGTTTATAAGCAATTACTGGAAGAAATAGCGCGACTGGATGAGTCCGTGTACGTGCAGTTTGATGAACCGGCCTTTGTTAAAAATCCTTCTGACAAGCTCCTCTCGCTAATTCAGGAAACCTACGGAGAACTCGCTGCAGTAAGCGGCAAAATCAAAATCGTCGTAACAAGCTATTTTGAACACGCGGCGGAGGCGCTCAAGCTGCTTGGCAAAACACCGGTTTGGGGCATTGGTCTTGATTTCCTCTATGGCCCGCGCAATGTCGAAGCGCTCGAATACGCCGCTTCCAAGCATATTATCGCGGGCGTTGTGGACGGGCGGAATATCTGGCGCAACGATTTATCCGCAAGCATAGAACTGCTTAAACGAATAAACAAGGCGATCCCCAAAGAACAGATCATTGTTTCCACCACTTGTTCCCTTTTGCACAGCCCCTACTCAGCGCAAAAAGAACCCGAAAGTACAATCAAAAAGAATCTAGCTTTTGCTTGCGAAAAGGTGAAAGAAGTTTCCCTCCTTGCAAACTTGTTTTCTTCCGATTGCCTTTCTGAAACTGACAAGGCATTGATTGAAGAAAACAAGAGGAATTTGTTATCCAGTCTTAATCCAGCTCTTATCAAAAAAGATAAGGCGGCGGAAGATACGGAGGCAAAGTCTGGCAAAAAAGCGCGGAGCGGAACCTATAGCGAACGAAGCGCCTTGCAGCGAGAGCGGCTGAACCTTCCCCTGCTGCCAACCACCACCATCGGGAGTTTCCCCCAAACTTCCGAACTGCGAAAAGCGCGGAATGATTACCGAAAAGGCGCCATATCAGGCGACGGGTATGAAAGCGAGATAAAAAAATATATTGACAACTGTGTCGCGTTTCAGGAGCAAGTCGGGCTTGATGTTTTAGTGCATGGAGAACCAGAACGAAACGACATGGTAGAATATTTCGGGGAACTGCTGGAGGGATTCCATTTTACCAAAAACGGATGGGTGCAAAGCTATGGTTCCCGCTGCGTAAAGCCGCCTGTCATTTTCAGCGACATCAGTCGGCCCGAACCAATGACCGTAAAATGGATCAGCTATGCCCAAAGCAAAACAAAGAAACCCATGAAAGGGATGCTCACCGGCCCTGTTACCATTCTCAACTGGTCTTTTGTTCGGAACGATATTCCCCGATCAGAAGTGGCGCTCCAGATCGCCCGCGCGCTGAGTGATGAAATCACCGATTTACAAAAGGCTGGCATTAACATAATTCAGGTTGATGAAGCGGCCTTTCGTGAAGGTTATCCCTTACGGAAGGAAAAGACCAGCGAATACGAACAATGGGCGTTGGAAGCGTTCAAGCTCGCGGTAAGCGCTGCGGATATATCCACCCAGATACATACCCACATGTGCTACAGCGAATTTAATGACATCATAAAAACTATTGAGGCAATGGATGCCGATGTCATTACCATCGAAACCGCCCGCAGCGGCAATAAGCTCTTGAAGGTTTTTAAAGAAACTTCTTATCAAAACGAAATCGGTCCTGGCGTCTATGATATTCATTCACCCCGAATACCATCGACCGCTGAATTCAGGGAACAGATTTCCGCCCGTCTTGAGGTACTCGATAAAAAGAACATGTGGGTTAATCCCGACTGCGGCTTGAAAACAAGGAATTGGGAAGAAGTCAAACCCGCATTGAAAAACATGGTAGAGGCGGCGTTGGCAGTCCGTGAGGAAATCTCTCGCGCCGCCATCTCCTGAAATAAAAAGCCAAACTTCTTTGGAATACAAGCGACAGAGTCTTGTATGGCTATTTTTCCCGCTTAAACAAGTTCCCGCGCCATAAGCGCGCGGGATTTTTTTTCCGCATAATGAAACGAGAGAGCGATCAATGCGACCAGAAGAACGCGGAATTGTTTTAACCCGCCCGCGCCACCACGAGCGCGGTAGGCGCGGTTTAACTTTTCCCACAATTCAAACAAAGCCGGTATAAAGTTTATCATAAGCGCCGCACTGGTTCCAAATTTTGCCGCAAGGGAAATGTTTTTTGCAAAGGGTAATGTTCTTAACGCCGTGCGAATAAAAATTTCCACACCACAGATCGCTTCTTTTATTTCAATAGAAGTTGTTGTGCGGAAGAGCAGGGCGGAAAGCTGCATCACGAGAACCAGCCGCAAAACATATAAACCATATTCATAATTGGGATGCAATATTTTCATCAAATCCCCAGAACTTACAACAGTGAAACCAGTGGAAAAAAGCCTGGTAAAGACGCTTATCAGGTAGAGAAAAAATGCGTAGAACAGCGCGGGCTTTATATCGGTAAACTGCTCTCTGACAGAAAAACCGCATAACAGCGCGGGAATTACCAGTAAGATAATTCCCGCGCATACAGCGTATAAAGGCAAAAACATAATATTTATCGCCAACGCTATAAGTACAAATAACTTTATCAGCGCCGGAATCCGGTGAAGAATACTGTTTCCTTTTCTGTACCGGAAAATGATTGCCTTTTCTTTCATGTCAACCTTTCGTCATGCTTTTGGATTTATGTACTGCGCAGCTATGGGACGCAGCATAAAGGTAAGAGGTATGGAAAGAATGAATTTTATTCCATCACCCGGAATAAACGGAACAATACCGCCCAAAAATACGCCTAACCCCGCTTTAGGCTCCACGCTTTTACCATTAAGATACATAAGCCAGAACGATCCAAATAACAGTATTACCGTAAAGCCGATAAACAGCGCGGCAATAATTCTTATTGAATAAATAAGCGTGGGTTTCTTGTCTTTTATCGAAGGCGTTCCAGCAATCAGGCCAGTTGCAAACGCGCCTACGACATATCCTATCATATACCCGCCAGCCGGCGACAGAAACGCCGCAATTCCGCCAGCATTAGCGAAAACCGGAATACCCAAAATGCCGGCGAAAAGAAACAACGCTGTTGCCGCCGCGCCGCGCCATGTTCCCAATAACGCGCCCGCCAAAACAATGACGAGATTTTTCAGAACAATCGGTAAACCCGGTATCAAAGGGATAGTCCAGAAACTCGACACGCAGATGAGCGCCGCAAAGAGCGAGATGAAAACGCCCTGCTGAGAAGCAGCGCGAACCGTTTTTGTTTTGTCTTTTGCTTGAACCCTATTCGATGCAATATTCAAAACCACACTCCTTTACCAATCTAATGGTATCATCAATAGTTTGACCGTCAGCAGTTAAATACCCTGACGCAAAAATAGAATCGGCAACTTTGAACAAGTTCCGTTCATTTCCTTTAAAATAAACTTCCCTTCCTGCGGCGCAGCGGATTGACGCAGAGGCAAGCATAAACCGCGCAAGACATAACACTTTAAGGCAGTATGCTGTTGTTAAATGCGCGGTATCTGCATTTGCAAGACGCGTTCCTTTAAGGGGCAGCAGAAAATTGATGGGAACAGATTCGGGATGTATGCTTTGAAGTTCAAGCAGCATATCAACAACATCGCTTTTACTTTCACCAAGCCCAATTATTCCGCCTGAGCATATCTCAAACCCCACGGCTTGCAGCATTTTTATATTCGCCACACGCTCTTCAAAAGTATGTGTCGTACAGATGTTTGGATAAAAAGAGCGGCTCGTATTCAGGTTATGGTTAATTCTGTCAAGACCAGCGGCTTTTAATTTCCGCGCCTGAACTTCAGTTAAAAAACCAATGGAACAGCAGATAGAGGTATGTGTTTCCGCTTTTAAGTTTCGCACATATTCCGAAAAGTCGTCAATAGCTTTATCACTGAATCGTATGCCGCTTAACCCGATGCAATGACGGCTTAACCCGCGCTCCTTAACCAGTTTTCCGGTTGCCGATAATTTCTTATATGAAATTAAGGAATATGTTTCTATGCCGGAATCTGCGCTTCGGGATTGCGCGCAATAAGCGCAGTCTTCAGTACAGTTACCGCTTTTCGCGTTTGAAAGAATTTGAATACCTACCGTAAGCCCCTTGTGTTTTTTCCTTAAAACAAAGGCCGCTTCAAGCAGTTTATCCAGCTCTTCATCAGGCGCGTCTAGTACCGCAAGGCAGTCTTCCCGGCGCAAAGCATTGCCGTTCAGTATTCCTGAGCCAATAGCGTCTCTCATTTATTCTCCTTGTCCAAAACGCAGAGATACCGACCCGGGCGAAAGTCGTTCTATGCCGCTATCGGTTTTCACCAGCCCTCGACCTTGTTCATCGATCCCCAAAAACACGCCGACATGCTGCGGCGAATACCGCGCCTCCATTCCCACACCCCAAGCCGCTTGATTCCATAAGCAGGCGACTGCTCCTTCAAGGACATTCTGCTGTTTCAGAGAAATCCATTCCTCAAGAATAGCCGTAAGCGTCAAGCGCCGGGAAAGTTCCCGACCAGCAAGAGATGCGCAGTTCACCATGTTTGGGGAAACCGCCGGATTGTTGATGTTTATACCAAGCCCCAGGGTAAGCCAGGTGATACAATCCCCTTCGGCATACAGCTCCGTAAGTACGCCCGCTATCTTTTTAGCGTCCACATAGATATCGTTAGGCCATTTAAGCCATGCCTTGTGTCCAGTAATCGCGCCGATTACCTTTGCGGCGCACAACTGCATCGCCATAGAGTACCGCGCATAGTCAGGCACGGCGCATTGCGGCCGTTCAAGCAGGGTGAAGAACAATCCTCCGGCGGCTGAAGTCCAGTTTCTGCCCTGCCGCCCCCTACCGGAACTCTGCTTTTCCGCAGTAATCACCGTCCCGCTCTCCGCTCCCTTTTCCGCCTGTTCTTTGGCGCGGTTCATAGTGCTGTCCGTACATTCCCAATGGTGGAAGCTCCCCTCGTTTACGCCGAATTCCCAAGGGTAGAGAAAATCCCTGTCCTCCTCTTCCGTGAACCGGTATCCCTGGTCGTCTCCGCGTATCGGATAGCCAGCCGCCATAAGGGAATGTATCCCTTTCCACACTGCCACGCGGGAAACTCCGGCGCCCTTGCCGAGTTCGCTTCCTGACATGGGACGTTCCGCTTCCCGCAGCTTCTTAAGTAGATATGCTTTGGTAGAAAGACCTTTTTCGTTATCCATGATGTATAGGAAGTTAACGAAGTTCATACATTTAGTCAAGAGCTTGTCAGACATATTTTGCTATATGTTTTGCTTGCTTAGATTTTGTGTAATCATCCATAATCAAAAATGACATAGCCCTACACCTGTTCTTGGCTAAGAACCTTGTTGAGCGTGCTAAGAACTTTGTTTCGCCTGCACAGAACTTTGTTTCGCCAGCACAGAACTTTGTTTCGCCGGCGCAACGCTTTGTTTCGCCTGCACAGAACTTTGTTTCGCCAGCACAGAACTTTGTTTCGCCGGCGCAACGCTTTGTTTCGCCGGCGCAAAACTTTGTTTCGCCTGCTAAGAACCTTGTTTCGCCGGCGCAACGCTTTGTTTCGCCTGCTAAGAATCTTGTTTCGCCTGCTAAGAACTTTGTTTAGTCTGCTAAGAATCTTGTTTAGCGTGCTAAGAACCTTGTTTAGCGTGCTAAGAACTTTGTTTAGCGTGCTAAGAACTTTGTTTAGCGTGCTAAGAATCTTGTTTAGCCTGCTAAGAACTTTGTTTCGCCGGCGCAACGCTTTGTTTCGCCGGCGCA
>JAIRMT010000114.1 GCA_031258505.1 Treponema sp. | reverse complement strand
GCTGGCTGAGGCAGAGAACGGTAGGAAAGTCGCGGTATATTATCGCCGGTATGACCAGACGTGAGAGGTATTCGCCGCGTCGGTGAGGAAATATCGGCAGGTAGAAAACAAACCTATTGATACAAGTTGCTTACTATCCAAGGCCATTCAGAGCCTCCTGCTTCCCTGACATGCGCTTCTGTGAAGCGGCTGAATTTCTATGCGTTTATCCTGCCATCATATCAAATACCCCTTGTACTTTAGCCTTGTCTCAAAGTAAACTTAGCAACCATGAAACAGCACATTGTATCTGCGCTGGTGGAGAATCGCGCAGGCACCCTCAGCCGTGTGTCCGGGTTGTTCAGCAGGCGGGGGTTCAACATTGACAGCCTTACCGTTGGGGAAACTGAGGATAAGTCAATCTCTCGTATGACCATTGCCGTTTCCGGCGACGACGCTGCTCTTGAGCAGATCACAAAGCAGTTGAGTAAGCTTGTAGACGTGATCGCTGTGCGGGAATTGCAGAGCGATTCCTGTATCCGCCGCGAAATTATGCTGGTCAAAGTCAACGCCACAGAGCAGACCCGCGCCGCTGTCCTCGAAATTGCCGGCATCTTCCGTTCTCACATTATTGACGTTTCCCCCACCACCATTAGCCTTGAGGTAACTGGCGACATTGAGAAACTCGACGGTCTGTTGCTGTTGCTGCGTCCCCACGGTATCATGGAACTCGCCCGCACAGGTCTGGTCGCGCTTGAGCGTGGGCCGCTGGTACTATCACTAAGTAACTAGGCAGCCGCGTAGCTTTGTTGACAGCGTCAACGCGGTTTCCATATTTATTGGCAAGTTCATTGCTGAAAGGAGTTTTTTATGGCAATCATGTATTATGAAAAGGATTGTGATCTTGGCGTACTCAAAGGGAAAACCATTGCGGTCATTGGGTACGGGTCTCAGGGCCATGCCCACGCGCTCAACGCGAAAGAGTCTGGAATGAAGGTCGTCGTAGGACTGTACGAAGGCTCGAAGTCGTGGAAACGCGCCGAAGCCGCGGGCCTTGAGGTAAAGGTCGCCCGCGAAGCCGCCGAAGCCGCTGATTTCATCATAATCCTCATCAACGACGAAAAGCAGGCAAGGCTATATCAGGAATCAATTAAGCCTGCGCTCAAGCCCGGTAAGACCCTTGCCTTCGCACACGGTTTTAACATTCACTTTGGGCAGATCATTCCTCCGCCGGAGGTAAATGTCGTGATGATCGCGCCAAAGGGCCCCGGTCATACGGTTCGAGAGCAGTATCAGGCGGGCGCCGGGGTGCCGTGCCTCATCGCTGTTCATCAGGATGCCACTGGTAATGCCAAGCGCCTGGGGCTTGCCTATGCCGCCGCTATTGGAGGCGCGCGGGCTGGGGTTCTCGAAACTACATTTAAGGAAGAAACCGAGACCGACCTTTTTGGTGAACAGGCAGTGCTGTGCGGCGGCGTATCAGCGCTGATGAAGTGCGGCTATGAGGTGCTGATTGAGGCAGGGTATCAGCCGGAAAGCGCCTATTTCGAGGTGATGCACGAGATGAAGCTCATCATTGATCTCGTTAATCGGGGCGGGCTTTCCTTCATGCGTTACTCGATCTCTGACACTGCCGAGTATGGCGACTATGTCAGCGGTCCCAAGGTCATCACCGAGGATACCAAGAAAGCCATGCGCGGAATACTCAAAGACATACAGACTGGTAAGTTTGCCCGTGAATGGATTCTGGAGAATCAGGTGAATCGCCCGAACTTCAACCGGCTCCGCGCTATCGAAGCCGCTCACCCCATTGAGCAGGTCGGACGCGAACTGCGTTCCATGATGAGCTGGCTCCCCAAGGTGGACAGATAAACGGCGTCGGGCCTCGACGACCGGGATTCAGACGGCGAGGTAAGGACACGGCATACCGTGTCCTACAATGAAGAGCCTTGCCTGATCTAAACAAGGAAAATATGAGCAAACAGATAAAAATATTCGACACCACGTTACGCGACGGGGAACAATCCCCCGGCTGTTCGATGAACGTGCAGGAAAAAATCGACGTAGCCCTGCGGCTGGAACGCCTGGGCGTTGACATCATTGAGGCGGGCTTTCCCGCGTCCAGTCCTGGCGATCTGGAATCGGTAAAGACCATCGCGGGACTTATCAAGAATAGTACAGTGGCGGCGTTGTGCCGCACTTTGGAAAAGGACATTGACGCTGGTAAAGAGGCGCTGGCAAACGCGGTAAGTCCGCGTATTCACGTTTTTCTTGCCACGTCTCCTGTACACATGAAGTACAAGCTAAAAATGCTGCCTGAGCAGGTGCTTGAACAGACCATCGCGTCAGTAAAGTATGCCCGTAAGTTCTGTGAAGACGTGCAATTCTCGGCGGAAGACGCTTTCAGAAGCGACCCTGACTTTGTGTGTAAGGTCTTTGGCGAGGCTATAGCGGCGGGAGCCACAACAGTGAACTTCCCTGACACTGTTGGTTACGCCCTGCCGTCGGAGTTTGCCGAGCGTATCCGCTACATCAAGGAACACACGCCAGGTATAGAAAAGGTGCGGCTCTCCGTACACTGCCACAACGACCTTGGCCTTGCCGTGGCGAACAGCCTCGCGGCGTTAAGCGCGGACGCGGAGCAGCTCGAATGTACAATAAACGGCATTGGAGAGCGGGCGGGTAACGCCTCGCTAGAGGAACTGGTGATGGCGCTGCGGGTACGCAAGGATTTCTGGGCTATCAATACCAACATCGACACTACCCAGATTTATGCGACAAGCCGTCTCGTGTCCAAGGTTACCGGCGTCAAGGTACAGCCCAACAAGGCGATAGTGGGGGAAAATGCCTTTGCCCACGAAGCGGGCGTACATCAGCATGGGGTCATGGCGAACCGTGAAACTTACGAGATCATGACGCCTGAATCCATTGGCATTCCGCAAAACCGTATGGTTCTGGGCAAGCACTCTGGCCGCCACGCCTTTGAGGAGCGCCTCAAGGAACTGGGCATAAGCCTTAACGAAGAGCAACTGAGTAATGTGTTTGCGCAGTTCAAACTGCTGGCTGACAAGAAGAAGTCCGTCAGCGACCGCGACATTGAGGCGCTGGTTATGGGTGTGTCAGCGTCGATTCCCAAAACATGGTTACTCGACCACTGGCTCATCAATTCGGTTGCCGGCTTGAGTTCCACTGCAACAATCCGGCTCAAGTACAAGGACGGCAGCCTGCACGAAAAAGCCGCTGTTGGCGACGGTCCCTTAGACGCGGCGTTTAAGGCAATCGACATGATTACCGGCAAGGAGGTGGAGCTGGAACTTTACGAACTTGGCGCCATCACTGGCGGTAAAAGCGCACAGGGCGAAACCATAGTTAAAATAACCAAAGACGGCAGGCACTGGAACGGACGCGGGGTTTCCACCGACATTGTAGAATCGTCGGTTAAAGCCTATGTCGCTGCTGTTAATGCGCTGGAGTGGGAGACCTCTGCGTGGGTCAAGACCGCAGTTCCGCAATAACGGTATCTGTGTAGTGTCGATATGAACCTTATCCTTTTTGAAGAATACGAGTGCGGCCTTCCGCTTCCTAAGCGCGACCCACGCGCCGTGCATCTGCTCAAGGTCTTGCATAAAACTGTGGGCGATTACTTTGACGCCGGCGTTTTGGGCGGGCAGCGGGGACTGGGGCGTATCGAGCGTGTCAATAGCGATGGCTCTATCGAAGTTTCGCTTGATCTGAGGGAAGAACCGCTGCCGCGCCTTCTGATACGGCTGGCCGTGGGCTTCCCGCGTCCCATACAAGTTCGGCGGCTCCTGCGCGACATGGCGAACATGGGTGTGGAAGCTATTGACCTTGTGGGGACTGAGCTTGGTGAAAAAAGCTACCGCGACACCACCCTGCTCACCGACGGCGGAGCGCGGGAGGCGCTCATTGAGGGCGCAGTTCAGGCGCGAGACACGCTATTGCCGGTATTGGCTGTGTATCCCAGCCTTGGGGCCTGGCTTGCGGCACGCCCTTGGCACAGCGGCGCGCTACTCATCGCGGCGGATAATGTCCGGCCTGCCGGCATATTTTCGCGCCTCGCGTCCGAAACACGCGCTGTGGTAATAGCCGTTGGTTCCGAGCGCGGCTGGTCTGAGCAGGAGCGTGAACAGCTGGAGTCCGCTGGTTTCACGCGGCTCTCGCTGGGCAAGCGGGCTTTACGAACCGAAACAGCCTGCGTCGCCGCTGTCGCGCTGGCAGCCCAAGGCTAATCTGTTCGCTTGTAAAAATAGTCAACATGAAATTGAGAATCACTGGCTTCAAAATAATTTAGGTTGATTTATAAACGCGGTATGGTAATCCGCGCTACTTATCACCGTGTCAAAAAGGCCGATGCGCTCGCCTTCATGTTTATTAAGGCTGGTATATACAAGGCTTGCATCTTCGTAGCGTTTGAAATTATATACCGCGCTGTTTATATGGGCGGAATTAAAAACACCGAGGCTTACCAATAAATCAAAGTCTTTGATGTAAAGGCCGGTTACTTTCCTGAATAATTCGGGTTCCAGTTTTGTTATGACATCGGTTAAAGTCATTTCACGGTAATCAGTAAGATACATAAATATCGGAATACGCGCCGCAAATTTAATGAGTTTCTCCTGAATTTCTTTTCGTTTTCTTTTAAATTCTTTTTCAGCTTCTGTAAATTCCCGTTTATCTTTTACTGACTCACCTTACGCGCCGGAAAGAAAAAGGTCATCGAATTATGCGAATGAACACGAATCTTCTTTAGACTTGTTTAAGAACATCAAAGATTAGTATACTGATGGCATGGGCAGTGGGAAAAAGGCAGTGGATGCGAAATCGGTTCTCTTTAAGCGGCTGTACGGGGTAAAACCCGATACATTTGAAAAAATGCGGTCGATCCTCCAAAAGGAATATGATGTCTTGCACCACAAAGGCGGGAAGCCGCCAAAACTGACC
>JAIRMT010000097.1 GCA_031258505.1 Treponema sp. | reverse complement strand
AATAGTATCTGCATGGGATGCATACGGTGAGCGCCTCCTCCACGAACCGGCTGATTCACCTGCGTTTATCATGGCTGAGTGCCAGACATCATTGCTTGTTAATCTGAAAAATGTTTTCATATTGACACTTCATTCTTGTTAAACTAATATTGAGCCATGGCAGATACACGTTCCACGAACTATAAGACTCGTCAGAGCCAGAGCGTTCTTGACTACATGGCTTCTCTGGGAGACCGCCATGTTACGGTCAATCAAATTGCGCGGCACTTCATAAATGAAGGCACGGCTATCGGGCAGACTACCATTTACCGCCAGCTTGAGAAGCTGGTGAGTCTTGGCAGAATAAGGAAGTACACGCATGGAGAGGGCAACGGCGCCTGCTACCAGTATGTGGCAAACGTTGCCTGCGTCGAACATTTCCATCTCAAGTGTGAAGACTGTGGGGAACTCATCCACCTTGACTGCGAGTTGCTGGACGAAATTGAGCGGCATCTCCTTACTGAGCATGGGTTCCAAATCAACGCGCTCAAAACAGTGTTCTACGGGAAATGTGGAAAATGCCAGTAAAGGAGTTAAAAAAATGAAACAATGGTGTATCGGAGCGCTTATGGTATTGACGCTTATGACAGTGGAAGCGCGGGCAAAACAGGAAACCATCGCTGCCGACCGCCTCAGCGTGGTAACAACAGTATTTCCAGCGTATGACTTCACGCGGGAAATCGCCGGAAGCGCTGTCAGCGTGTCTATACTACTGCCGCCAGGGGCGGAGAGTCATTCGTTTGAGCCAACGCCGCAGGATATCATCAGGATACAGAACAGCGCCCTCTTCATCTGCGTTGGCGGTGAGTCTGAATCATGGGTTGAGCGCGTGCTTTCGTCAATGGATACAAGCAGGATGCGGATTGTGCGGATGATGGATTGCGTACAAACCTTAGAAGAAGAAATGGTTGAGGGGATGCAGGCGGAGGATGAAGAGGAGGAACTCGCCTATGATGAACACGTCTGGACTTCGCCGCGTAATGCCATAGGTATTGTGGAGCAAATCACCGCCGCGCTTGCGGCGCTGGATACGCAAAACGCTGCGGTCTATCAGCAGCGCGCCGCCGCCTACCGTACCGAGCTTGTGGCGCTTGATACGGCGTTCCGTGACGCGGTTGCAAGCGGAACCCGCAAAACCATTGTGTTTGGCGACCGTTTCCCCTTCCGCTACCTCGCCGAAGAATACGGCCTTTCGTACTTTGCCGCCTTTCCCGGCTGTTCCACTGAAACTGAGGCAAGCGCCGGGACTGTAGCCTTCATCATCAGAAAGATACGGGAAGAACATATACCAGTTATCTTCCATATAGAACTGTCGAATGAGCGCATGGCTGACATGATTAGTGAGGAAACCGGAGCAGCAAAACGTTTGTTACACGCCTGCCACAACATCTCAAAGCGCGAATTTGATCAGGGATATACCTATCTGGAACTTATGAATCAGAACGTGATTAATCTTAGAGAGGCGCTGCGTTGACCCTTATTACCTGCAAAAACGCGGCCTTTGCGTATGATGGAAACATTGTTATACAAAACCTGAGTTTCGAGGTTGGGATTGGCGACTATCTCTGCGTAGTTGGGGAGAATGGCTCCGGCAAAAGCACGCTCATCAAGGGCTTGCTTGGCCTATTGCCGCCGCAAACCGGAAGCGTGGTTTTGGGAGACGTGAAACGCAACGAGATTGGTTATCTTCCCCAATACAAGGCCGCGCGCAAGGACTTCCCCGCGTCAGTGTCAGAGGTAGTCCTTTCAGGCAGACAGGGCGGGCGAGGCATATTGCCGTTTTATTCCAGACAGGACAAGGCTGTTGCCGCCGAAAACATGGAGCGGCTCGGCATTGCTGACCTGCGAAAAAAGTGTTACCGCGAACTGTCTGGGGGGCAACAGCAGCGGGTACTGCTTGCCCGCGCACTTTGCGCGTCGCGGAAGTTGTTGCTCCTGGACGAACCAGCTTCCGGCCTTGACCCGCTTATCAGTGTGGAACTGTATCGTCTTATCGCCAAAATCAACCGCGAAACCAGCGTTGCGATTGTGATGGTATCGCACGACCTCAAGAGCGCTGTGGAGAACGCGAAACGCATTCTCCACGTCAAGCATGAGCAGCTCTTTCTGGGAAGCCCCGATGAATACAAACACTCAGAGATTGGAAAAGAATTTTTGAACGCCAGTAGCGAGTGATTCGTGAACTCTTCTATATTATAGAAGATTATAGAGACGTGTGCGTAACATGAGTTAAAACAGTTCATCCCCGCTATCTTCGTCTGCCACTCCCAGCAGTTTTTGCGCGGCAGCATCGGGCAGGGTCTGCACACTGCGGAGTTTGCGATCCATAGCGCGGGTGCGAACACCGACATTCTCGATTTCCTTGCCAACAGCATCGATTTTTTCCTTAGTCTTTTGCAGTACCGCACCAAACTTACCGAATTCAGTACGAACCGCGCCAAGCAAGTCCCAGATTTCGCTTGTGCGCTTTTCCACTGCGAGGCTGCGAAAGCCCATTTGCAGGCTCGACAAAAAGGCGGAAACAGTCGTGGGACCGGTGATAGTAACCTTGAACTCTTCCTGTACCGATTGGAACAGACCCGGAATCCGTAATACCTCAGCATAAAGCCCCTCAAAGGGCAGAAACATCAGCGCAAAGTCTGTGGTGTTCGGCGGGTCAACATACTTGGTCTTGATATCCTTGGCAAAGGTCTTAATCTTGCGCACAAGTTCTTTCTTGTGGCGCTCTATGTCGTCGGCATTGCCAGCATCATAGGCCGCGTTCAGGCGCTCATAGTCCTCGCTGGGGAACTTGGCGTCAATGGGAAGCCAGAGTATGCGGGACGAGTCTGCCTTAGACGGAATCTTTACCGCAAACTCAACCATATCGTTACTGCCTTCTTTGGTTTTAACGTTTTTTGCGTACTGATCAACGGTAAGCAGTTGTTCCAGTATGCTTTCAAGCTGAAATTCGCCAAGGACCCCCTTGGTTTTAACGTTAGTGAGTACCTTTTTAAGGTCTCCAACGCCACTTGCCAGCGTTTGCATCTCACCAAGCCCCTTTTGCACCAGTTCCAGCCGGTCGCTCACTAGCTTGAACGATTCACCAAGTCGTGTTTCAAGGGTCTGATGCAGTTTTTCATCAACAGTTTCACGCATTTTTTCGAGTTTAACGCTATTGTCGGTCTGTATATCCAGTAAGCGCTGCTCAACTGAATCGCGGATGCGGTCAAAGCTCTCGCGGGTATTCTGCGTCAGCGCGTCTTGTTTAACACTGAGGTCTGCGAAACGCTCTTTTTGCACATCATTAAACTGCCGTACATTGTCTGAAAAGCGTTCCTCAAAGGACTTGAACGATGCTGTCAGCTCTTCGCGGTTCACCCGCGCCGAATCCGCGACTGAATCTGTGATGCCGCGTAGCTTGCCATCAAGCATGGCGCTGAACTGGGCGAAAACAGCGGTGAGTTCTTCCCGCGAATCCCGTGCGGACTTGCTGATCTCGTCGCGGTTCCTGCCAAACTCGTCGCGCAGGGACACTTCGTTACGGTCAAGACGCTGCTCGTAGCCAGTGAGTCGGTCAAGTACCTGTGTTTCCGCGCCTTTCTTACGCCTTCCGGCAAGTATGACGATAAGCAGAATCGAGTTTATAAGTAAAAGGGCGATGATGATGATTGTCAGTATCAGTTCCATGTTTGCCTCAATGCTTAAAGTGGCGTGTGCCGGTGAAAACCATAGCGATACCGAGCTTGTCGCAGGCTTCTATTGACAGCTTATCGTTGAGCGAACCCCCCGGCTGGATAATGGCCTTGATACCAGCGGCAGCAGCAGCTTCCACCACATCAGGGAACGGGAAGAAGGCGTCAGACGCGAGTACCCGCGCAGGCTCAACGCCAGAGTTGAGCTTGGCGCTGCGCTGAAAGGCAAGTTCAGCAGCAGATATGCGGTTTGTCTCACCGCCGCCAATGCCCACAGCGGCCTGATCTTTGACCACGACAATGGCGTTGGATTTAACGTAGCTTACCGCCCGTATACCAAAGAGCAGGTCGGCGATGTCCCGTGCCTCTGGCTGTACCTTTGTAACAAGCTCCCACTTCTCAAGGAGCCGGCGATCTGTTTCCTGTGTCAGGAGTCCGCCGTCAACAGCGATACATTCCAGCCGCTGTTTTGGGGCAAACGGCGCTTTCATCACACGCAGGTTCTTCTTTTTCCTGAGAATAGCGAGCGCCTCAGCGTCAAAATCCGGCGCGACAATGATTTCGAGGAAAAGTTCTGCCAGCTTTGCCGCAGTCTCAGCGTCAAGCGCGACGTTACACGCGACAATGCCGCCAAAAATGGACACTGGATCGCAGGCGTAGGTCTTGGCATACGCTGCCGGCAGACTGTCAGCCAGCGCGATTCCGCACGGCGTGTTATGCTTCACCGCCACACAGCACACAAGCGCCTTCCCAGCCTGCGACGGCATCTCTACAAGACGCCGAACATCATCATCGCCCAGGGGCGCGGTCTTATCAACGGCAAGCCCAAAGGCGCAGACCGCCTTCCACGCAAGGTCAAGATCGCGGATGTTGTTGTAACTCAGTTCCTTTCCATTAAGTTGGGTCATTGACGACAGCGCGCCCTTAGAATCAGCGTTCACATAGAGCGCCGCGCTCTGGTGTCCATTTTCACCATAGCGAAGCGACTGCGCCTTCTTGAGCGACATTGCCCAATACGCCGGATATTCGTCATCATTAAGCAGATACCGTGAAATCGCCGCGTCATAGGCTGAGGTGAGGTTAAAGACCTTGCCGGCAAGCTGCTTGCGGAACTCCGCTGCCACTACTCCAGCCTTGAGCGCCGCGATCACCGCCGCGTAATCAGCCGGATCAGTGAGTACCAGCACATCACGGTAGTTTTTAGCAGCCGAGCGTAACATGGTGGGGCCGCCAATGTCGATAAACTCAACGGTTTCTTCAAGGGAAAGCCCGGCCTGCACCTTATCAAAGAAGGGATAGAGGTTGACGCAAACAAGGTCAATGGGACTAAAGCCCTGGGCTGCAAGGGTTTCTATATGCAACGCCACATCACGCCGCGCCAGTAAGCCCGCATGAATGGCTGGATGCAGGGTCTTGACCCGCCCGTCAAGGCACTCCGGGAAGCCGGTGATAGCTGATACGTCAGTAACGGCAAGCCCTTGTTCCTGCAAATACTTGGCCGTGCCGCCGGTAGACACAAGTTCCCAGCCCGCGCTACTCAGAAAAACGGCAAGTTCCGCGACTCCTGTTTTGTTATAAACGCTGATAAGCGCCCGTTGTTTCATATATCCTCCATAAAGCAGAGCTTTTGTGAACCATGAGTATATACAGTCTGCTTCTTCATCGCAAGACACTTACCGGCACAAGACATCCCACTAGCTTACCTTAAACTTTGCTACCTCAATCGCCAACGCGTTAATCCGCTGCTGGTTATCCACGCTGATACTCGCTACTTGTTCCATCGACATATTGATCTGATTCGCCCCTGTTGCTATCTCATTCACCCCTCCGGTTATCTCCTCAGTCAACTGCCCCAAATGTTTATTTCTCTCTAGCACGTGTTCTGTTCCATTAAGCATCTCCCCCGTCCTCTGCTTCACCAGATTCGTCAGTTCATGAAGCAGCTTTAAGGCTTCCAATATGCCCTTACTCCCGCCTCCCTGTTCCTCCATAGCGTCTCGTATCCTCTTCTCCTGATTCGTTACCGTCTGTATCCCTTCCCCGATAAGCTCAAATTTCGTCAAGACCTCCTCTGTGGACGCGGTTATCTTGTCTATGGAAAGTTTAATCTTCTTTAACACCGTACTAATCGTTTTGGATTGGGAAGCTGATAATTCCGCCAGCTTGCGAATCTCACTGGCAACCACTGAAAACCCCTTCCCCGCTTCCCCCGCATGGGCCGCTTCTATCGCCGCATTCATTGACAGTAAATTCGTTTGACTTGAGATGTTTTCCATCACACCGTTGATTTCCAACAGTCCTGCTGACTCCTCCGCTATTTCCCGTATGTTCGCCCCAACCTCCTGCAAGCTGCTATGCCCCACTTCGGAGGATTCGGAAAGGGTGATGATGTTATTCACATTTTTCACTAAGGTTTGGGTTACGCTTTGGATATTAGCCAGCATTTGATCTATGGAAGTGGAAGACTCGGAAACCGCGCGGACTTGTTTTCCCACCAGTTGTTCTAGGGCGTTGATATTACTTTCTATCTTTTGCTGAGTAACAGAGGCGGTCTCGGCTACGTTGAGCGCCTGATTGGAGACTTGGGTTTTGATGCTCTGGATATTGGCGGTAATCTGATTGATGGCTGCGGCGGTTTCGGCGGTATGGGAAACAAGGTCAGAGCCGGTGTGAGAAAGCCTATCAGTTTCATTTCTGATAGCGAAGATGAGGGTTTTAATTCTGTCAATGGTCCAGTTGAGGTAGCGGGCAAGATCGCCGAGTTCGTCTTTCGAGTGGACCTCGATTTGTTTGGTGAGGTCGCCTTCAGCGATATATTTGAGGATACCCATAGTATAGGCAATGGGGCGGCTGACTGACCGGGCAATGAAGATGCCGCCGAAGGACATGAGGATCATGGTGAAAGCGCCGATGATGAGGCTGATAGTGAGCATACGGTAGACCGGAGCCATGACGGTATTTCTGGAAACAGCAACCATGAGTGTCCAGGGCTTAGGGTTTTTCCCAATGGAAAAGGGTATGGCATAGTAGTGCATGACGCCCTGTGGGGAAGGCGCGAAGAAAGCCGCTGCTTTTCCAGAAGTAACAGCGTTGAGAGCAGTATCGAGCGAGTCGCCAAAGGTGTCAATTTCCTGAATATTTTTTCCCAGAAGCGCTGAGTCGGGATGCGCCGCCACCAGACCGCCGCTGCTGAACACCATAGCATACCCGTCTCCCAAAGGTTTTATCGTATCCGCGATGGCTTGTATGCTTGATAACTCAAAACCTATCCCGGTGGAGCCTACCATCCTGCTCTGATCTTTGACGGGAATACAAATATTTGTTCCCAATATGGGCTTGCCTCCCACGACTTCCACCGAAGGTTCAAATATAAACTCTTCGCCTCCTGTTACCTGCATGACCATATCAAATTCAAACCCTTCTATAGCCGCCAACTGAGGTCCTTGGGGGCTGGGAACCAAGCCCGATATATAGCGTCCGCTTGCGTTTGTTCCGGGGGTATTGGCGTATTCCGCGTCCATATTGTCCAGCGCGTTTGGCGCCCAGTTCGCATAAACAGCGGCTACTTCGGGATGCGCGATAATCGTCTGTTTCATCATAAAATTAAAATATTCCCGCCGATCCTCCGCAGGTATATCCTTATAGCCCTGCATTATGTTTGCCAGGGCTCGCGCTGTTTCTACATACGTTCCTAACCAGTTCTTTATTTCTTCAGTCCCTTGGACAGCAAGACTGTACGCCTGCTCTTCCGCCAGTCTGCCGATCTCCCTCTGGGAACTGATCAGGGTAACGCCAGCTAACAAACCGATCCCAATGATATTAAAGATACTGATGATAACCACTAGTCTAATACCAATTTTCATAAGACACTCCTTAAATTACAAAGGCGCAGAAACTAAGAGATGAAACAGCACCCTCTTTTCTCGCCTTTAGGCTTGATCCCAAACGACACATATCGTTTAGACTAATCTAAACTCCCTACTTATCAAGGCTCTAGCTGGTTACTTTAGTAGCAGCGGGTGTTTTTGTTTTCCTAGTAGCCGCGCGAGCCCCTGCAGCCAGCACCTCTGCAGCCAGCGTATCCAGCGCCCGCGCTTCAGCCGTCCGCGCCTCCAGCGCCTGAGCTTCCAGCGCGCGAGCTTCCAATGCGTACGCTTCCGCCGTGCGCGCCGCCGCTGTCCGCGCCTCCAGCGCCTGAGTCTCTGCCACCCGCGCTTCCGCCGCGCGCGCCGCCGCTGTCCGCGCCTCCGCTGCCCGCGCCTCTGCCACTCGCGCCGCTGACGCCAGCGCCTCCAGCGCCAGAGCTTCCAGCGCCAGAGCCTCTGCCGCGCAAGCTTCCACTCTCCGCGCCTCTGCCGCCAGCGCCTCTGCGGTCCACGCATCCTGTACCTGCGCATCCTTATTATCAGAACGGATAACTCCGCGTTCCACCAGCGAACTTCCAAAGAGAATAAAGGTAAGAGATTTATTCCGTTGAACCAGACTTATTGTTAAAATGCAACCAGCGAGTACAAGCGCGGCGCTGACCGGAGTAATAACAAACCGGTAAATCCATATATTAACGTCTGTGAAGTCCAACACATTGCGCATCACCCCTTGAAGAACAATGGCTTGTATTCCATAGACGCCTAACGTTATCTGTCCGCAGCGGCTGAGTAAGGAAGTAACTTTGTTCTTTTTCCAGAATCTCTGAAATAAAGTAAAAAAGAAAATACTTCCCGCAACAGCGGTCAGCAGACGGAAGCCTGACACGTCTATATCAGTAACATCAAAAACGATTTTTTTACTCAACAAGGATTGTGGAAAATTGATCAGAGGAGGAAAATCGCTTATATAGATCATATACGTAAAATCGAAAAAATAGACGCATACCGCAAATACAATGCCCGAAGCTGTCAAGACCTCGTTTATATGCCTGCACACAAAAGGATAGTAATGTTTTAACAGTATCCCAGTCCAAAAAATAGGCATTAGAAACCGCTGCATCTTGCCGACTAGTCCAAAGACATCAAAGATCAGCACAAAAATCATGCTGGCGATAAACGCTACGTAACGCTTTTTAAAAAGTTTGCACGAGACGAAAACTATCAAGCTGCTTAAAAATAAATCTTTAAAAAACCAAAGATCAGCCCTTGGATCTGGGATAAAAAACGCTCTTATTCGAGAAAGGACGCGAAACGACTCGGCAAGTTCCGGCTCGGGAGCTCCCGCCCTCCAACCTAGAAACGTCATCCCATAATTCATAAGCGCAATCAGAAGGCTCCAGATAACATGGGGTATGAGCAGCGCGGCGGATTTTTTCTTCAAGAAATCCTTGAAATTTAAATTAAGAGATGGAGCAAAAAGAAAGCCGCTTATCATAAAGAACAACGGCATATTAAAGGTAACGATGAATTTAAAGACTGGATCGGCCACCAAAAGCCATTCGTCATTGCTCGTTCTTAAATCTCCAATCGAATGAAACCATAGAAGGCAAAAAATCCCAAAGGCTTTCAACAGGTCAATATACTCGATACGTGGTTTTTTGATAACAATGGATGGTATCGGTGTAACGCGAGAAGTATTCATCATCTCTATCTCCTATGTAGGAATATCCCCTAAAATAGTATACGAAACTTTTCATATACGCATCGTTTTTGCGGCGGTTCCCGCAAGCGCCGCTCGTGTGTACGGAACACCTTCCGCATAAGCATGGGCGGATGCCCGGCAGCGATCCGCAATTTCCGCCCACTGCACATCATTTGCTAAGGGATCACCGCATGAAATATTGGCCCGAACTCCCCGACTTCGCCTTTGCTGTTCTCGTAGCGGATACAAAAGTACACTGTCTTGCCGCTGTCGCCATCAAAGCTGAAGCGCTCCTTCCGCCGCCGCGACCACCGCGAATGGGGAAGCTCCTTGCCGGAGGTTGGCGGCTTCATCAGTTCCCGCTTCTCCCCGGTCGCCGCCTCCACTGTAGCGCCGCCGTGAGGCATTATGCCCCAGTAAATCCGGTAGCCGGAGCCGGAGCGCGTGTCGAATGACGGCTGTCCGGCCACGGGACGGATATACAGGTCCAGGGTATGCACACCTGGGTAGCTCACGTCCCCTTCGAGGAAACCCTCTGGCGGCGGTATGGGGGAGCGGTCCTTGTGAGGCCGCAGCCCCAGGGAGATAAACTCCGCGTCCGTAAGGCCGATGAAATAGTGGGCTTTGATAGACCGCATCTCCTTTTGAAGTTCGTCAAAGTCCTGCCTGCACAGCGCGGTAACCACCGGTGTGCGCTCGTCTGACATTGCCGCCTCAAGAGTATTCCCAGCCTTGGCGCACAGCGCGACAAGGCTGTCTACCACATTCTGCGGCACGCCGAAGGGCGACGGGGTTGATGATGAAAGCACCTTCACCCAGGTCTTTCCCATTCCTAGTTGTTCTATCCGCGGTCCAGGGAACCAGTCTGTAGTCTCCGACATCATATACCTCCTTCTATATTTATTTTCCTAACGAGTAGGTTATTCTTGCCAACGTCTACTCCATTCTTGCCAACGTCTGCTCCATTCTTGCCAACGTCTGCTCCATTCTTGCCAACGTCTACTCTGTTCTTGCCAACGCCTGCTCCATTCTTGCCAACGCCTGCTCCATTCTTGCCAACGTCTACTCTGTTCTTGCTAACGCTCGCTCTGTTCTTGCTAACGTCCACTCTAGCTATGTAGTATATATGTATAATTATACATATATAGCATGAAGCCTGAATGTGCGACATATCCCCTCGCTGGTAGCGGCCTTGAGGGGAAATCTGACTTAGAAGGATCTGCGATATCAGGTGCTTGACATACCGTCTTGTTAAGAGAATATAATGGGAGCCGGGAGCCGGGAGCCGGGAGCCGGGAGCCGGGAGCCGGGAGCCGGGAGCCGGGAGCCGGGAGCCGGGAGCGTATATTCTATTTTTTTACCTGCCAATTTTAAAAGCATAAAACTGTTCTAATCCTTCTATTATAATCGGTAATAGAATGTAACATGTCAAGTAGTACAACTAGTACAACTATAAATTTTTTAGAAATCTGTCGTTTCCCCAAGCGGCCGCTTAACACGCCCGGTAAAGGCTTCTGGTCTGGCGTCTAGCGCCGCAGGTTCAAAAGGTTAAGAAAGAGCCTCGTAAGCGTTTGGTCTGCCTGTATCAAAAGACTCTTCGTTTGTAAAGGGATTGGCTTAGGAAAAAGCAAGAAGAAATTTGTTCTTTTTAATGCTACCTTGTATTAAGGAGTGTATACTTAATGAGATACAAAGAAAGATGTTTACCGCGCTGTTTTACGGTAAGGGTCTTCTTTACAAAATCCGGCGGGAGAAAACGCGTTTTGGAGGAATTATACTATGGAGATACGGAAGCCGAGTGTGGCGGGAACTATGGAATCCAGCGATGTGATGATAAGCATAGAACCCGGCGAAAAAGGCATAGAGCTGGAGCTCGAAAGTATCGTAGAGAAGCAGTTTGGCCGGGAGATCAGGCGGACTATCTTGGAAACCCTGCAATCCCTGGATGTGCGTAACGGGAAGATACGCGCTGTGGACAAGGGAGCGCTGGATTGTACGCTCCGCGCCCGGGTAAAAACCGCAGTGTACCGGGCTGACGGCAGAACCGTTCACGACTGGAGGGTATGACATGAGACAATTAAGAAGAACCATGCTCTATATTCCGGGAAATAACGCGGGGATGATAAAGGATGCGGGTATCTACAAGGCGGACAGCCTGATGTTCGATCTTGAGGATTCAGTGTCAGTGCATGAAAAGGACAGCGCCCGTTTCCTGGTGTTCCAGGCTCTGACCAGCCTCGCCTATCCCGGCAAGGAACTAGTGGTCCGGATCAACGATCCCCATACGGAGACAGGCAGGGAAGACATTGAGGCCATGGTGTCTACAGGCAAAGTGGTGATACGGCTTCCCAAGACTGAATGTGCCCAGGATGTGCTTGACTGCGAGGCTATGATCGCGGCGGTTGAAGAGAAAGCGGGGCTCCCGGCGTTTTCAACCCGGATGATGGCGGCGGTGGAAAGCGCCGCAGGGGTCCTTAACGCCAAAGAAATAGCCCTGGCAAGCAAACGGCTTACCGGCATTGCTCTAGGCGCTGAGGACTATGTAACAGACCTGAAAACCAGCCGGTCTCCCGACGGGATAGAACTGCTCTTTGGTCGGAGTATGGTGCTGCTCGCAGCCCGGAACGCTGGCATAGACGCCATAGATACGGTCTTTTCCGACGTGAACAACGAGGAAGGGCTGCGGAAAGAAACGATGCTCATCAAACAGCTCGGTTTTGACGGCAAGAGCATCATCAATCCCCGGCAGATAAAAATAGTACACGAAGTGTTCACCCCCACGGAAAAAGAAATAAGCCGCGCCCTGGCAGTACTGGAGGCAATACGGGAAGCGGAACGAAAAGGTTCTGGGGTTATTTCCCTGAACGGCAAGATGGTGGATAAACCTGTCGTTATCCGGGCGGAACACACGCTGGACCTGGCCCGGGCTGCGGGCATGATCCTTGAAGGAGAGGAGGCGGTAAAATGAAAGATACATCGCAATATATAAACGGTATCAAAGATATAACCGGCATTCACGGCGTTTTTGACGTTGACGCTCTGCAAAAGGACTACAGCACCCTTGCCCAGCGTGAATTTTCCCATAACAAGATTGTTTCCTGCCTGGAAGAAGCGGTACAGCTCTGCGGGCTTAAAGACGGGCAGACCATTTCCTTTCATCATCACTTTCGGGGCGGCGATTACATCGTCAACATGGTGGTGGATAAACTGGCGGAAATGGGCTTTAAGAATCTGGTACTTGCCCCGTCATCCCTTACGGACTGCCACGCGCCGCTCATCAAGCATATACAAAACGGGGTTATCCGGCGCATAGAGACATCGGGTCTGCGGGGAAAGCTCGCGGAGGAGGTTTCCCGGGGACTTATGGAAATGCCGGTGGTCTTCCGTTCCCACGGCGGCAGGGCCTACGCCATTGAAACTGGGGAGCTTCCCATAGACGTAGCGTTTTTGGGCGCGCCTTCCTGCGATCCTTTTGGTAACGCCAACGGCTATTCCCGAGACAACGACAAAGGGGTTAAGTGCGGGTCCATGGGTTACGCGAAATGCGACGCCCAGTATTCGAAGAAGACCGTGATCATCACCAACAACATCGTGCATTTCCCCAATGTGCCTTTCGGAATTCCCGAAAGCGACGTGGATTACATTGTCAGGGTGGACGAGATCGGGGATCCAGCAGGGATAATGACTGGCGCGACCCGGTTCACCACCAACCCCAAAGAACTGGTTATGGCGGAGACTGCGGCGGACGTGATTGAAGCGTCAGGCCGCTTGGTGAACGGGTTCTCCTTTCAGACCGGGACTGGCGGGGCTTCTCTGGCAGTAAGCCGCTTCCTGCGGGATAAGATGATCAGTCGGGGGATCACCGCGAGTTTTGCCTTAGGGGGCATCACTGGCTCCATCGTTGATCTGCATGAGGAAGGGCTTATCAAGAAACTGCTGGACGTGCAGGGCTTTGATCTCAAGGCAGCGGATTCGCTTAAAACCAATCACTTTCATCATCAAATATCAGCGGAATACTACGCCAGCTCACGAGGAACCGGCGCGGCAGTGAACCAGCTTGACGTGGTGGTGCTCTCCGCCCTGGAAGCGGACGTCAATTTCAACGTCAATGTGCTTACCGGCTCGGACGGTGTTATCCGAGGGGCTATTGGCGGCCATCAGGATACGGCCTACGGCGCGTCTGTGTCCATTGTGGTTTGCCCTCTTACCAGAGGACGGCTTCCCTGCATCGTGGACCGGGTGGGAACGATTGTAACCCCGGGAAAAACCGTGGACGTAATCGTTACTGAACACGGAATCGCAGTGAACCCGGAACGGGGAGACCTTAAAGAGCGTTTTGCCGCGGCCCGGCTTCCAGTCTTTTCTATTGAGGAACTGCGAGCCATGGTAGAAAAACTGGTGGGCAAGCCAGACCCAGTGGAATATACCGACCGAGTGGTAGGGCTTGTAACCTACCGCGACGGGAGCGTCATTGACCTTATCCATCAGGTAAAGTAGTGTTCCATCTGATTCGACCATGTTCCATCAACTGATTCTGTTTAATATGCCGCTCACCATCCTGGCGGGCGGCCTCTTTGTTTTACTCAAGATTCCCAACGGGCTGCGTATTAGGGCTATGGCAGGCGCAGCCCTGTTAAATGTTTTTTCAACGCCGCGTATACGCCCTTTCCCACTGCTGCTTATGATCTTAACTCATGTTACGCAGGAAGAAAAAACGGTAAGAATTGATCATCGAATGGACGCTAATATACGCGAATATGTCATTTCTCTAAAGAAGATTCGCGTTCATTCGCGTCATTCGATGATCTTTTTCTTTCCGGCGCGTAAGGTGAGTTATTTATATGCGCGTATCCATGTAGGTGGGAGCGGCGTGCTGGCCGCGCGCGGCAGGAACGTGGAAGTTTGGCGCGCGGCGCCAAGTTTGGCTTGAACACGAGTTGCATTAGTCGTCGTCCTGGTCAATAATAGGCTTATGAACATTAACGATCCACGAGTTGAGGAACAACTCGGCGACCTGGCTAAAACCCTCGCGCAAATCAACGACCCAGAACTCATCGCGTCCTTTCTGCGCAGCCTGCTCACGCCCGCCGAAACCGCCGACATAGCGGCGCGCTGGGCGCTGGTTAAAGCCCTGTACGATAAGGTGCCTCAGCGGGAAATCGCAAAAAACCTCGGTCTCTCACTGTGCAAAATCACACGCGGGTCCCGCGAACTCAAAAAACCAGACTCGACCTTTATCAAGATACTTGCAAAGGCCGAGTCAACATGCTTACACGATGAGCGCTAATCCCTGGGCTTTCTGCTATTCCGGCAATAAGGAAGACAGGTAGGTCGACAGGAGAGCGCTATACTCGTCAGTGATCTTTTTCTCAGCAGCGCTAACCGCGCGATCTTTCGCCGCGTCCGCAGAAAGATGGCCTTCACGGTTATTGATACTGTAAGTAAACAGTTCGCTGGCATCGTCAGTGTCTGTCAGCGAGGCATTAACCACATAGCGGATGAACTGGTTATCATTGCCCGGGCGATTGTCCGGCGAGAGCGAAAAATTGACTTCCAGCACATAACGGGAATTGTTCCCGCCGCTTCTAAAGCCCTGTTTGTTAAGCGCGCTCGTGAAAGCGCTCTTTATGCGGTCAAAGCGCACTTCGTCTCCGGCAGGCGCGGCGTTCATGCTGACCGCGATAGGGATGCTTTTGGTGATGTTCACTGCTTCCAGCCGGTAATCATCGCCTTTTTTGAGGGTTCGGGGACGCCCGTCTATTAACGAAAGGATATTGGCGTACACCGCGCTGGCGTCGGCAATGGTCGCGGCAAGCTGATACCGTGAAAAACCGTCAAGGCTGTTCTTTTCTTCTGGAGACAGGGCCGTTAAGCGCTCAATCATACCCTGATTCGAGTCCAGCAGGTCTGAATAGAGACGAATGGCAGTGGATTTCTCCAGAGCCGCCAGCGCGTAAAACGTCCGGCCATTATCCCAATGCTCCTTAAGTTCAGCCCCAATAAGCGTGTCGATAGAGGCTGATGTTTGGATGCTATTCTGCACTTGCGTACTGCCGCTTACCTCCACCGCGCCCTTTGAAACCGCCTCATAGTAGCTCTCGATTGAACGCAGGTCGGCCTGCACTGATTGCCCGAAATAGGCGACAAGCGCGCCAAGCGCCTGCTGCTCCGCATGGTTCCGGTCATTACCCACGCCTACGCCGGTGATGTAATCAAACTTGGGATAGAGCGCGTCAGGCGCTTCAACCCAGATTGGCTCTTTTCCTGACGCAGCGCCAGCCTGAGCTGGTGCTGGTTCCTGCTTTGCGCCACTGCTCGTGGCACACGAAGCTAGACTCAGCGCGACACAGAGCGCCGCACAGGACGCTCTTCCCCAAAACACTACTTTAGACATACAACCTCCACTAGATTGAGTTTATTTTCAAGAACAGGCACCTGTTCTTTATTGAACGAAGCGATTAAACCGCCATTGGCAGTGTAATAGTTTATCGTCAGGTCATAGAGACCCGGATCAAGGTTGACGCCGCCGACAAAGGCCTTTGCCGGAAAATACCGCGATATACGCAGGTCAGCCTGCTCACTCGCCTCGGCGAATATCTGCGTACCAAGACCGAGTATACCGAGCAGCAAGCCTGTAGAGGCGTCATCACTTTCTCGCGCCAAGACGTCAAGCGTTGCGGCGCTTGCCCCCTTTATCGTAGCGCGAATGACCGACTTCATGTAGATCAGGTTCTGCTTTTGTTTAAATGTTTCTTTGGCAACCGCGTCAATGTCTTCGAGTAATTCAAGGTTAAAGCGCGGCCCGCCTTTAAGCTCCACCTCGATCCTGCTCACAAGGGAACGCCGGGACAGCATTTCTGGAAGGGCAATCTTGATATAGTTATACGAGATAAACAGGGGAATACGAAGCGTCTGCTCCTGTTTGATCGGGGAAAGGCCGCTGAAACCAATGACATTGAGTCGCGCCTTGCCTTGAGGAATCGCCAGTTCCTCATCACCCACAAGGGAACTGGGTAATGGATAGGAGTAAACATGAGGCGCGTTGGCAAAGGCTACCTTGAGCATCTCGCTATCAATTCGCGCATCATCCTCCTCGCCTATGCCCCGGTAAAAGAGCAGCCCCAAGTATCGGGCTAATGCTGAATCGGAAAACTCGGTTACCGCATTAGGATTCGGCGGAATCTCAGCGCCGTCAGTCAGCGCCTGCTGCTGGAGACTCGTCATAAGTTCCCCGTACTTTATCGAAAGAAACGACAGCTTGTTATTCATCTGCCTGATCTCAACCAGCGCATCCTCCAGCTTATTCTGATGATAATAGTTGAGCGCGTTAAAGACGTTTATGTAGATATCCTCATAGTCCTCTCCGTCATATTCAACGGTGGTATCGTTCAGGATATAGGAACCAATCGCCTGCGTAATGCTTTTGGTATAGGCCGCTTCTATGGCGCGCTCCCCGTCCTGCAATAGCGAGATCGATGTGTCATAGTCAGTGGCGTAGTGGGTAAGCATACCCCGATCGAGATAGTACAGTATCGCGTCCTTATCACGATAGATACTTTTTCGGTTCTTTTCGACAAACGCGGCACTGCTTGCGTAATCACCGCCTTTTACAAGTTCATCAACCTGCGGATACTGATTTGAAGCGCAGGAAAAAAATAACAGACTGGCGCATAAAAACAGCAGCCAGCTCATCTTGTTTATCTTATGAGGCATAATTAAGAGTATGATTTAAGCGCATTGCTGTCAATTATTTATCTCCGGTATTTTAAGCTGTCGCAGTACATGAATAGCAAAGGGAATGGAGAAGAAGAATGATACGATAGTTGCCACAGGCTGACTCAACTGTATGCCCAGAAGCCCCCAGAGCGGCGTGAAGATCAGCAAGGCGGGAAGCAGGAACAGCCCTTGCCGCGCCAACGCCAGTATGCTGGCATAGAGCGATTTGCCCATGGTCTGCATCATCATGTTACAGAGAATGATCCAGCCCGCGAACGGCAGAGCGATGCACTGTAAGCGGAGCGACAGGGTTCCAATGGCAAGCACAGTCGGATCGTCCTCACGGAATATGGCGATAATCTGGGGCGCAAACACGGCAAGCAACACACTCACCACCAGCAAAATGCTGGATACCAGCCGGATGCAGAACCAGAAGGCTTTTTTCACGCGGTCATAACGTCCAGCGCCGTAGTTAAAGCCGCAGACTGGCTGAAAGCCCTGACCAAAGCCCATCACGCTGGAGTTGGCGAACATACAAACGCGGTTCACGATGGAGATAGCGGCAATGGCAGCGTCTCCGTACGTGGCGGCGAAGTGGTTGATGAGAATGGTCATAACGCTGGCAAGGCTCTGCCGCAAAAGCGACGGGAACCCGCCCCGGAACATCTCGTAATAGCGGGAAGGGCTGGGCGCAAAGTTTCGCGGGTGTATAGCGATGTTTCCCTTGCGCGAACAGCCCACAAGCAGAACTATGCAGCCCACGGCCTGACTGATCATCGTGGCGGCGGACGCGCCTTTGACACCCAAGCCCAGCACAAAGATGAAGATAGGGTCCAGAATTATGTTGAGGATAGCGCCGGAAAGCATACCGATCATGCCATAGAATGAACTACCCTGAAAGCGGAGCTGGTTATTGAGTACCAGTGATCCCGCCATCCACGGCGCTCCGATGAGAATGAAGCGCATATACTCCCGCGCATAAGGCAGTATCGTTGGCGTTGCGCCAAGGGTCAGGGCAAGCGGGGCCGAGAAAAGCAGTCCCAGAATGGAAAAGACCTCGCCCAGAATTAGCGCTGAGAAAAAGCCAGTTGCCGCCATCTTCGAAGCCATCTCGATATGCTGCGCCCCAAGCTCGCGGGAGATGTAGTTCCCTGAACCCTGTCCAAAGAGAAAGCCCAGCGCCTGAATGATTGCCATGAGCGGTAAAACCACTCCCACCGCAGCAACAACGCTTGTACCCAGAGAACTGACAAAGAACGTATCCGCCATATTATATAAGGAAGAAATCAGCATAATCATGATGGACGGTCCGGCCAGCCGGGACACAAGCTGTTCCACCGGCGTTTCCGTCATAACCATAAACTTGTCGCGTGTATCTTTCATGCAAACCAGTATATCACTACTGAACTTGTTGTCATGCAAGCTGCAATGGTACACGCCGCAGTACCAGACACCATAACACACGCTTACACGCTCTAAACTTGCCCCACAGTTTTTCCCCTTGGTGAACGCCCTCATACCTGCCTTGGTATAAGGGCGTTCTTAGTCAGTGGCGAGCCTCACACGTGGGCGAGTGTGTGTCTCACACGCGGGCGAGTATGAGCCTCATTTTATGGAGCGGGTTAATGAAGCCGTGTATGTTGCAGACGTATCGGGAGTATCAAGTTTAGTACACGCTGTGGGGTCAGACACCATACACGCTGCGGCGCCAGACACCATACACGACGCCGTTTTATCTCTACGACGAAGCGGCAATACGCGAGAATGTTCGTCGTACCATGCGGACATTCTCGGTGTGTCCAGCGTACCGGCAACACTTCGCGGTGAAAGCCAGCATAATCATGATAGGTGGTCCGGCCAGCCGGGACACAAGCTGTTCCACCGGTGTTTCCGTCATAACCATAAACTTGTCGCGTGTATCTTTCATGCAAACCAGTATATCACTACCGAACTTGTTGTCATGCAAGCTGCAATGGTATAGTGCGGCATGAGTATTAAACAGTTTCCTTTAAGTAAGGCGCAGTTAGCGGAGCTTGTTAGTCGTTATCCGACGCCGTTCTATCTTTACGACGAAGCGGCAATACGCGAGAATGCTCGCCGTATCACGCGGGCATTCTCGGTATTTCCAGCGTATCTGCAACACTTCGCGGTGAAAGCCCTGCCCAATCCATTTATTTTGAAGATTCTGGCTAACGAGGGCTTTGGCGCGGATTGCGCCAGCCTTCCAGAACTGCTTCTGGCAGACCTTGCCGGCATTAAAGGCGAGGCCGTGATGTTCACGTCAAACGAAACCCCGGCGCATGAGTACCAAAAAGCGCGGGAACTAGGCGCAGTCATTAACCTCGACGACCTCAGCCACATTGAGTTTCTTGAGCAAAACGCAGGGATACCTGAGCTGATTTCCTGCCGCTATAACCCAGGACCTCTCAAGGGCGGCAATGCCATCATCGGCAAGCCAGAGGAGGCAAAGTATGGCTTCACCCGTGAGCAAATAATAGAAGGGTTTAAACAGCTCAAGGCAAAAGGCGTCCGGCGTTTCGCGTTACATACAATGGTTGCATCGAATGAACTCAACCTTGATTACCACATTGAAACGGCGCGTATCCTCTTTGAGCTTGCGGTTGAGATACGGGACAAGACCAGCGTGCGCCTTGAGTTCGTGAACTTGGGTGGCGGCGTGGGCATTCCCTACCGGCCTGAAGACGAGGCGCTTGATTACGAGACGCTTGCCGCTGGCGTCAAAAAGGTCTACGACGAAATCATTGCGCCAGCGGGCCTTGACCCGCTGGGCATTCACACTGAATGGGGGCGCGTGGTAACTGGCCCTTATGGTTGGCTGGTAACAACGGCGATTCACCGGAAAAGCATCTATCGAGAATACATCGGCCTTGATTCCTGCATGGCCGACCTCATGCGTCCCGCACTCTATGGCGCGTATCATCACATCAGCGTATCGGGCAAGGAAAACGCACCGGCCACGGAAACTTACGACGTGGTTGGCAGTCTCTGCGAAAACAACGACAAATTCGCCATACAGCGCCGGCTGCCTCCAATCGATATTGGCGACTTCGTGCTTATCCACGACGCCGGGGCGCACGGCAGAGCCATGGGCTTTAACTATAACGGCAAGCTCCGCTGCGGCGAACTGCTCCTACGGAGCGACGCTTCTATCATACCTATCCGGCGGAGCGAAACCCCAGAGGATTATTTTGCCACGCTGGACTTGGCCGCGCTGAAACGTTTTGACCCGTGTTAGCCCTGGCCCAGCGCGGATGTTTGGGTACTGTGGTGTCTGACACCGCAGTACAAGCATCCCTAAGTCTGTGGAGGAGCCGTCGGCGAGGCTGGACCTTACCATTTCCACGATGGCAGGGCCCAGCTTTTGCCAAATCTCCTCGTTAATAACCAATGTCCATGCGCCAGTATCGGGCATAGCCTCCAGCGTAAGGGTGCGGATTTTTGCAACAGAAAAAGACTCTCGGCGGTAATACCCAAATCAACGTAACAAGAGCATAAAAACCAAACCGTCCTCTTGACAAAAGATTATGTTTACCCCTGAATTCCTAGTAAATTTATCGAATATATTTGACAAGGAGTTGTTGATGAAAAAAACAAGCTTAAACACCAGTGCGCTCTCGCTGAAAAACCTCAGGGCAAAGCCTGTCAGGACGGTATGTCTGGTACTTGTTGTTGCAATCCTGGCTTTTACCCTGTTCGGAGGCTCTATCCTCACCCTGAACCTCCGTCAGGGCCTGGATACCATGACCAAACGTTTCGGCGCGGACCTGATGGTGGTTCCCGCAGGAGCCTCCGAAGAGGCGCAAGCCCTGCTGCTTCGGGGAGGAACCAGTTATTTCTACTTCAATGCTAATATTGCCGGTAAGATCGCGCAGATGGAGGGCATAGCATGCGCCTCACCCCAATTTTTTCTTGCATCCCTTTCTACGGAATGTTGCGACGCCGCCATACAGCTTATCGCCTACGACCCGGCAACAGATTTTGCCGTCCAGCCATGGATCGCGGAAAAGTACAGCGGCGCTGTAGAAGACGGGCAGGTTGTGGTTGGCAGCCGGATCTCGCTCCGTTCCAATGGCGCCATTCAGCTTTTCAACCATGAATACCCGGTAGCCGCCCGGCTTTCAAGCAGCGCCAGCGGTTTTGACACATCGATCTTTATGACCATGAATACCATGCGCCAGCTTATCGACCAAGCGCACGAGGAAAAGTACAATTTTTTGTCGGACATATACGGAGACGGAGTAATCTCCGCAGTTTTAGTCAAAACCGATCTGTCAAAAACCCCCTCGCTGGTTGCCTATGATATACGGAAACAAAATGAAGGCGTAGATGTGCTGGTTTCGCAGGGGATATTTTCCACCCTCGCCGCTACGCTCTCTGGCCTTGTTTCCTATATACATATTTTCTCCGCCGCCCTCTGGATACTGGCGGTCATGGTTCTGGCGGCGGTGTTCTCCGGTTCTATCCATGAACGGAAAAAGGAATTCGCCCTGCTGCGTATACTCGGAGCCACCCGGAAAAGACTTATCGCCATCGTGCTAGGGGAATCGTCCCTTGCCGGTCTTGGGGGCGGCATAGCGGGGATCGTTCTGGCAAGCCTCGTGGTCTTCCCCTTCAGTACCCTGATTAGCGAACGGCTGGAACTGCCCTATCTGGATGCGCCGCTTTTCAAAATTATCCCCCTGATTGCCGGGAGCCTCTTCCTCTCGGTCCTCGTTGGGCCGCTCGCCTCGCTGTATTCGGCGTTCCGGATCAGCAGAGCGGAAACTTATTTTACCATGCGGGAGGGAGAATGATAGCTAAAGCTAACAATATTGACAAACGACGTCTTCCTTGTCATACCATTTTGGCAATACTAGATTCAAGGAAGTGATTATGATGAGATACAAATTAGACACTGGGGCATTGTCCCTGAAAAACCTCAAGGCCCGCCCCGTTCGTACTGCATGTCTCGCAGTAGTGGTAAGTATCCTTGCCTTTACCCTGTTCGGAGGCTCCATCCTTACCCTCAACCTCAGCCGGGGTCTGGATGCCATGACCAAGCGTTTTGGCGCGGATCTGATGGTTGTTCCCAAGGGGACATCCGCACAGGCGCAGTCGCTCCTGCTCCGGGGCGGAACCAACTATTTTTATTTTGACGCCGATGTTGTTGATAAGATTGCTGGAACCAACGGCATAGCCTGCGCCTCGCCCCAGTTTTTTCTTACATCCCTGGCGGAAAAGTGCTGTGACGCTATGGTCCAGCTTATCGCTTATGACCCGGCAACGGATTTTGTTGTTCAGCCATGGATTGCGGAAAAGTACCGCGAAGCCGTGAAAGACGGGCAGCTTGTAGTTGGCAGCCGGATCGCCGTCCGCAGCGACAATACCATCATGCTTATCGGACACCAGTATCCAGTAGCGGCGCGGCTTTCAGGAAGCGCAAGCGGACTGGACACGTCGATTTTTATGACTATGAATACCATGCGGCTCCTTGTCGGACGCGCCCGCGCGGAGTATGACTTTTTGACGGTACAGGAAAAGGAGATGCAACGGGGAGCTGTTTCTGCGATCTTGGTAAAAAGCGACCCCTCCGCTTCTCTGTTGCAGCTTGCCCAAACCATACGGAGAGAAAATGCCGGGGTGGATGTCGTTGTTTCACAAAGCATCTTTTCCCGCATTTCCGCGTCTCTTGCCGGACTAGTAGCGTATATTCGTCTTTTCTCCGCCGCACTCTGGGTTTTGGCGGTCATCATATTGGCGGCGGTGTTTTCCGGTTCCATCCATGAACGGAAGAAGGAATTCGCCTTGCTGCGTATTCTTGGAGCTACGCGGAAAAAACTTGTCGCCATTGTATTGGGGGAATCATCCCTTGCCGGACTTGCGGGCAGTGCGGCGGGGATCGTTCTGGCAAGCCTCGTGGTTTTCCCCTTCAGCACCCTGATCAGCGAGCGGCTGGAACTGCCCTACTTGGACGCGCCGCTTCTCAACATCGTGCCGCTTCTCGCGGGGAGCCTTTTCCTTTCAGTTCTGGCGGGGCCTCTGGCTTCGCTTTATGCAGCGCTTCGCATTAGCGGGGCGGAAACCTATTTTACCATGCGGGAGGGAGAATGATGGGACTCCTTGAATTTAAGGAATTGAGCAAAGAATACCAGCGGGGAGGACGGGCGTTTAACGCGGTAAACCGCGTCAGTCTTTCCATTGAACCGGGGGAATTCATCAGCATTATTGGCCGGTCGGGGAGCGGAAAAACTACTCTCCTCAACATGGGAGCGGGACTGCTCAAACCAACCCAGGGGTCGGTTTTCTTTGAAGGGCATGATATTCACCGCCTGAACGACAAAGAAATATCCTTCCTCCGCAACGAAAAAATAGGCTACGTTCCCCAGGGGCAAAGCCTTCTCTCGAACTTTACGATCATTGACAATGTGTGCATCCCCTGGTTTCTTTTTAAGCGGGAGGGTGATGTGGAGGGAAGAGCTTTTATCCTGCTTGAAAAAGTGGGGATAAGCCACCTGGCCGCTTCTTATCCCAAAGAAATGTCCGGCGGCGAGATGCGGCGGGCAGCCATTGCCCGTTCCCTTATCAACCAGCCCCGCATCCTCATTGCTGATGAGCCTACCGGCGACCTTGACGCCGAAACTACAGCGGATATCATGCGGCTTTTCAGCCGTATCGCCGAAGAGGGAACAGCGGTACTCATCGTTACCCATGAGCTTGATACGCTGGAATACGGTAACAAAACCTATTCAATGGATGCGGGGAATCTTTCGCCCCACGCCGCCTGACCACAGGATGCTATGGAACCCAGCGCCGAACAGGAAGCCGCGTTTAACGGCATAGTAAACCAGCACTACGAAAAGATACTCAAATTCTGCTGTTACGCGCTGGGCGGCGATATGAGTTCCGCCGAGGATTGTACTCAGGATATTTTCCTTATCCTGTACGAGAATATGGACAAGCTCCACGACTATGACAAGCTCGGCGGCTGGCTCTATAAAACCGCGAGTAATGTTTCCAAACAGTATGCCGCTTCCCAGCGGAAGGAACGCGCCAAATTTGCCGTACCCTTCCTTGCATCCGAAGATGGGGACGAAGAATCGCCTCTTGACCTTATTGCTGCCGGGAACAGCATAAAAAGCGAGGCGGAGCAGATTGCGGAAGAAAAGGCTTTAGCCCACGCTGCTGTCGAAATCGGGAAGCGCCTGAAGCGCCTTAACCCAAAGGATGGGCAAATTCTGGAACTTGCCATCCGGCAAAAACAGCCGCTCAAAGAAGTAGCGGCCCGGCTCAACATCAGTTTAAGCGCGGCGAAGTCGCGGGTCAGCAGACTGCGGCAAAAGGTAAGCCTCCTTGTCCGGGAATTGCTGGCGGATTGGGTTTGATGCAACTTTTCACAAAAACAGTGAGTTATACTATGAAGGACGGATAATGGCAAAACAAGATATGAAGAATTCCCTTATCGCGCATATCGAATTGGAATTAAAGAAAGACGCGGAGGATATAGACCCCGATTGTATTGACCGCTGGATAGACGAGTTGTACGCGCTGGATGGCTGTTCCCCGCCAAAGCTAAACGGTGAAGCGTTGGACGCCGCCGCCCGGACGATTCGCGCCCGCGCCGCATGGAGGCGCCGGAACACTCAAGCTAACCATGCGTGGCAACACCGGTTTACCCGCCGGGCAGTGCGCGGGGCAGTGGCGGCCTGCTGCGCGTTCCTGTTTCTCTTTTCCGCCAACTACTTAACTACCCTGGCAACCGGTTCCTGCCTTCTCTCCAAAGTAGGCATAAAGGTCTGCTGTGGGACGCAATTCTGCCATTGCAAAATAGTTACAACAGACGAAGAAAACTCCTCCCATTCTGGATAACTTTAGGAGACTGTATGTTCCAAAGCCCGGCGCGCAATTCTACCAGACCCGCGGGACAAGGCTTAAGGTAAGGGCGCTGTCGCGTTTCATGTGAACGCGTGGATTGAAATAAACAGACAAATAGACAATAATAGACAATAGGAGAAATTATGGCGGTATTACATACGATTAAGGCGTCGCTCTACGAGAACCTGCTGACAGACGACCCGAATAGTCTCACGGCGCGGGTCAGCGCGGAGCGGTCCCTTTCCGTGCGGGAAATCTGCGAGTCCGCGGTGGAGCGCGGCGGCGCGGACACCAATGCGGCGACAATGGAACACGCGGTGGACTTGTTCCACAAGGAAATGGTTTACCGGCTCTGCGACGGGTTCTCGGTGAACACGGGATGGTACAACGCCTCGATACACATCAAGGGCGTGTTCGCCAGCCCCGCGGAAGCCTTCGACCCCGCGAAGCATACGGTGGCGGTGGAATTCCGGCAGGGCGCGGAACTGCGCCGGGAACTCGGCATGGTGGGCGTGGACATTCTGGGCAAGGCCGAGTCCGGCTTCTTCATCGCGGAACTGCTTGACCTGCGGACGCGCAGCGTCAA
>JAIRMT010000169.1 GCA_031258505.1 Treponema sp. | reverse complement strand
GTTTCAGACTGAAACGGTATTCTGTTTCTGGCCCGATGACGACGACGGAAGGCGGTCGCCAGCATCAGGGACAGTCAGCAAAACTGGCTTGTCCCGCGTTACGTGTTCAGCGCCTGAGTAATGGCGTAGGAAATGAAGCGTTTCCCAGCTACGCGGGCGCGAAACCCTATATTTTATAGAACCCCACGCCCGTGTCGTTATCATTCCAGCGCCCGCCCCAGCTTCTCCCGCGCCTCGTCGATTTTATCCTGCATATCTTTTGTTGACAGATACAGGGTCATGTCATCCGGGTGGGCATAGTGCCTGCGCTTTATCTCAACAGATGTCCCCATAAGCCGTACAATCTCCTCGTCTGTCAGGGTCTCCATCTGATAGGTAGCAAAGCTATGCCTCAGCCAGTATGGGGTCCAGTTCGCTGCGTCAATCCCCGCGCCGGTAACGCCCCTGCGGAACGCCTTCAGCGTACCCTCATCTGTTACCGGTGCGGCCCCGGTCAGCGTAAAGACATAATCGCCATCGCCAGCAAAGCGCGACTCAGCGCGCCATATCTCAAGCTCTTGTACTGTGCGCGTGGAAAGGAACCCAGCTTTGACGGCGCCGGTTTTTGTCCCCTTAATTTTGTCTGTCGTGCCGGACTCTATACCCTTGCGGATGGGGATAAACCGCTTTGCTATATCTATGTCCCTCCACGTGAGCGCCCGCACCTCTCCGGGTCGGCTGCCAGTGTCGGCGAAGACCAGCATCATCGCAGCCCACATCGACGACCCCCAGACGCGCACCAGCGCCCCGTGCGTCGCAGGAAAAATTCTGTCAAGGCTTTCTCGGTCTATTACTCCACGCGGGGCGATAGGGGCGTTACTGTACGACCTGATTCCAGATATGGGATTTTCCGCGATTACATCAAGGTCTCTCAGCTCCTCGAAAATAATTGATAAGGTATATAGGATTTTGTTTTTTGTCGCGCCAGCTAACTCTTTGCGTCCAGCGCCGGGGGCGGTGCTTTTAGGTCCGCGCTTGCAAAGTATCAGCAGCCAGTCGTCTATCTCACGGCGCGATATGGCCCGCGGGTCAGCGTCGCCGAATTCCGGCAGGATGTAGTTATCAACGTAGCCCTGTCGGTTGGCAAGGTACTTATCGGTGTAGTGATGTCCTTTCTTCCGCATCCGCTCCACCCAGGGCGACGCGGGCCGGAAGAGGTCGGCACAGTACGCGCCGAAGGTGTCGTTCCTCCGGTTGACCAGCATCGCACGGTTGCGCTTAGCCCACTTGATAGCTTTGTCTCGGTCGGTGTAAGGCGTCGCTATCCAGTGCTCCGGCGACTCCTCGAAGTGGACGGTCTGATAGCCGTCCTTGCGCACTTTGGCGCGTATCCCGTCTGTTGCTCTATGGCTCATACTGGTAGTATACGCTAAGTACCTATACACTGGCAACATTACTGGCAATACAATCGCAAAACAGGTAACTAACTCTTTGTAATATATAGAGTTATGCGCCTGTTCAAACATCCTCTGGGGGAATTGAACCCCCGTTGTCGGGATGAAAACCCGATGTCCTGACCACTAGACGAAGAGGACTAATCAGTACATGTATACATTACCCAAAATATCCCGATTACGTCAAGTATTTCGGGTAAAGAATCTTGCGCATCGCAGCGTTCTGAACATGAGCGTGTTGGTACGATGTCTGACACCACAGATGCTGAACACAGGAGCGTTGGTACGATGTCTGACACCGCAGATGCTGAACATAGGCGCGTTGGTATGGTGTCTGACACCGTAGCCGCTGAACACAAGGGTTCAACAAGTAGTGGCGCTTAGGCTGGTGGTGATTACGCGACAGTAACGCTTCTTTCCGGCCCGCAATAAAAGCTCTCCGTTGGCGTCAAGAGCGCCAGCACCAAGTATTGTTGCCACATCGCCAATGGCGGCAAGCTCGCCGCCGGCCTGCGCCACAAATGCGCCGCCCTGCTGAACAAGTCGGCGTCCCTCGCTCTTGGTGGAAACGAGTCCCGCGTCAAAGAACAGGTCAACGATGTTGTAGCCGCTGGCGAACTTAGCAGCCGCCAGCGTAACTTGCGGCATGGCGTCTTTGTCGCCGCCATTGCCAAACGCGGCGCGCGCGCCGGAAAGCGCCTTATTTGCCTCTGCTTGGCCGTGTATCAAGGCTGTTACTTCCCAAGCCAGCCGTTCCTTTGCGTCGTTGGGATTTGTGCCGGCAGCGCAGAGCCGCTCACACTCCTCAATAGGCAGAAACGTAAACATGAGCAGGAAGCGCCGGACATCAGCATCCTGGACATTGCGCCAATACTGGAAAAATTCGTAGGGGCTCGTGATTACTGGGTCGAGGAAGACAGCGCCCTTCTCGGTTTTGCCCATCTTCTTGCCATCGGCTGTGCATACAAGCGGGAAGGTAAGGGCAAAGGCTTCAGCGCTTTCAACACGGCGGATGAGGTCAATGCCGGCAACGATGTTCCCCCATTGGTCGTCCCCGCCGATTTGCAAACGGCAGCCATAAAGTTTATATAGTTGCAGGAAATCATAGCTTTGCAGGAGCTGATAGTTAAACTCAATGAACGAAAGTCCGGTTTCCATGCGCAGTTTGTACGCTTCAAAACTGAGCATACGATTGACCGAGAAGTGGCGGCCAATATCCCGCAGAAAGTCAATGTAGTTAAGGCTGGCGAGCCAGTCTTTGTTGTTTACCCACTGAATCTTATCGCTATCAGCCCCGAAGAAGCGGCTAAGTTGGGCGCTGATTGCCGCGACATTCGCATCAATTTGCTCATAGCTCAGTATCTTGCGCAGCTCGGTCTTACCGGAAGGGTCGCCAATCCGCGCTGTACCGCCGCCAACAAGCACTATGGCTCTATGTCCAGCCGCCAGCAGATGCCGGATGCCAAAGTACGGGACCATGTGGCCTATGTGCAGGCTCGGCCCAGTGGGATCGCAGCCCTCGTAAAAACTGAGCGGCCCCTGGTCCATGAGGCGGGACAGCCCTTCAGAATCACTGCACTGCTGAAAGAAACCGCGCGCCTTGAGATTTTCTAATGTTGAATTCATAATCATCCTCCGAATATTGTAGAAAAGATTATGGCGTAATCTGTATGAAAAAGTGAAGGTACGCGAAGGGGAACTACGCGACCTTGGGGTGCGGCATACCGTGTCTTAACACAGACCGCGTCTCGTATAAAATTTTGTTTTATGTTATCTTGCCAATGGAGGAGCAAATGAAGAAATTCGTATTAACAGGGTTTGCCGTCATGGTTCTGACATTCTCAGTCTATCCCCAGCCGGTCTACATGGATGAAGCTGGAAACTGGTTTGAACGCGGCGTCGCAGCCTACAATGACGGCGATCTCTACGGCGCCATAGACGCCTATACCCAGGCGCTTGGGATCAGGCAGGATTACCCTGAAGCCCTGAACAACCGTGGTGGTTTACACGCCCTGCTCGGCGACTATGCGGCGGCGATTATGGACTGTACAGCAGCGCTTGCCATCAGGCAGGACTATGCCGAGGCGTTCAGTAACCGTGGATTCGCGTACAAAGCCCTGGACAACTATGAGGCGGCCATCAGCGACTATCTCAACGCCCTTGGCATCAAGCCGGACCTCACTGACGCCTGGTATAACCTGGGCTGCGCTTACTTTCAGCTTGGCGATTATAAGAATGCCATAGACTGCCAGAACCACGCCACCACGCTTGAGCCTGACTATGCCGACTCGTACTATCAGCGCGCCAATGCTTACTACGAGCTTGGCGACTACGCTGGCGCTGTAGCCGACTACACTCAGGCGATTAACTTGGCTTATGATGACGCCCACGCCTATTACAATCGCGGCAATGCCTATAGCGCTCAGGGTAACTATGAGAGTGCGGTAAGTGATTATCAGGCTGCGTTGGAAAGCAAGCCGGACTTTGCTGAGGCGTATAACAACTTGGGCATTGCCTACAGCGGCCAGCAGGACTATGAGCAGGCGATTGCGAGCTACACTCAGGCGCTTGCCATTGTTCCCGATTATGCCCGCGCCTATTACAACCGCGGTAACGCCTACATTGCCGGGCCAAATGACCATGACCAAGCCATAGCAGACTACACAGAGGCTGTTTTGCTTGACCCGACATATATCAAAGCCTGGCTCAACCGAGGCGCGGCCTATGACGACATTGGTGAGTATGACAATGCCCTTGCGGATTTCAGCCGCGCTCAGGAGCTTAACCCCCAAGATACCGCTGCCTATAACAACATGGGAATCAGCTTGAAGAAAAAAGGTGAATATGAGCAAGCTATAGCTTCATACACAAAGGCCATTGAGATTGACCCTCAATGTGCAATCGCCTTGAACAACCGGGGCGCGGCGTATGTCTCCCTGGCCGACTATAACAAGGCTATACTTGACTTCACTCAGGCCCTGGAAATCGACCCTAGTCTAAGCGAGGCTGACGCCAATCTCAAACTCATCCTCGCTCTGGCGCAATGACGATGTGTGCGTTTCGTTTCGCTGATATTTTATCGCGCATCCCGTGTGGGCATGTAAAAAACAGCAGCAAGATAAGGAGCAAACTGTTATGACAAATGAAGTAGGTGATATTATCGCGCGGATAAAGGTCTTACGTGAAATTGAGGAGATTTCCGCCGAGACTCTGGCGCGGGAACTGGGTTTTGATACGCTTGAGTACAAACAATGGGAAGCTGGCGAGAAGGACTTCCCTATTGGCGCTTTGGTTGAGATTGCCGCGCGCTTCAAGGTAGACCTTACCGAGCTGATAAGCGGAGAAACCCCCAAGCTCAAAACCTATTGTCTCACCCGCGCCGGACGCGCGCCGGAAGTGAGCCGCAGGCCCATGTATACATACTGGAACCTTGCGTACAACTTCCACCGGAAGAAGGTGGAGCCGTTTATGGTTGAGGCCCGGGCTGACACGGAAACAAAGCCCATCAGCCTCAACACTCACCCCGGACAGGAATTTGATTATGTGCTTGAAGGTCGTCTGCGCATCTCCATCGGCGGGCATGAAATGGAGCTTGGTCCGGGCGACAGCGTCTACTATGATTCAAACGAGTCTCACGGCATGAAAGCTGTCGGAGGAACTCCTGCCCGCTTTTTAGCCTTTGTTTTCTAGGAGCTTAAAACATGCTTGAACGTTATGTGTCATCACTCGACTTTACGTCGTATGAAGATTTTTACGCCAATTTTTCGGTAAAGACACCGGACAATTTCAACTTTGCTTACGATGTGATTGATACGCTGGCAAAAGAGAAGCCGGATGAGCGCGCCATGTTCTGGTGCGACGAAAAAGGCGCGGTGGCGGAGTTCAACTACGCCGATATGCAGCGCCTTTCAGACCAGGCTGCGCGGGTTTTCCTTGACGCAGGAATCGGCAAGGGGGATCCGGTTATGCTTATCCTCAAACGTCGCTGGGAATACTGGCCAATACTGCTCGGCCTCCACAAGCTCGGTGCCATTGCCATTCCCGCAACCCATCTGCTCACCACCAAAGACATTGTTTACCGCAATGAGGTTGCCGACATTGTCGGCATTGTGTGCGTTGATGATGCGGAGGTTATATGCCATATCAACGAGGCTGAACAGAAGCTCCGGGAGGCGGGCAAGCCGTTCCCGCGCCTAAAAGCCTTCAGCCGCTCGGTTCATACCCCGCCCGACGCTCCTTTACTCGCTGGCGCGCCGTGGCTCGACTTCAAGGCGCTTATGGCGCGCGCCGCGCCGTTCTCGCGCCCCCAGGAACCGGTTAACACGAACAGCGACATCATGCTGTTGTACTTCACGTCTGGCACTACAGGTATGCCAAAGATGGTGCGCCACGACTTCGCCTATCCCCTTGGCCACATTATGACTGCAAAATTCTGGCAACAGGTACAGCCCGGCGGCTTGCATCTCACTGTGGCCGACACTGGCTGGGCAAAAGCCGCGTGGGGTAAAATCTACGGCCAATGGCTCTGTGGTACCGCTGTCTTTGTCTACGACTACGACCGCTTTGTGCCACACGCTATGCTTGAGGTCATTACCCGACATCGGGTTACTACTTTCTGCGCACCGCCAACGATCTATCGCTTCTTTATAAAGGAAGATTTATCGAAGTACGATTTCTCGGCCTTAAAGCACTGCGCGGTTGCTGGCGAGCCGCTCAACCCAGAAATCTACGAGCAGTTTCTCGCCGCCACTGGGCTTGAACTCCGTGAAGCATACGGCCAGACCGAACTCACGGTTACACTTGCCACTTTCCCTTGGCTCACGCCCAAACCCGGCTCTATGGGCAAACCCTCACCAGGCTATGACATTGACCTCGTGCGCGAGGATGGTTTGTCCTGCGATATGGGTGAGGAGGGCCAGATTGTAGTCAGAACGAGCAGGCGCAAACCCGCCGGTATGTTCGGCGGCTATTACCGTGACGACGAGCTTACGCAAAGTGTGTGGCATGGCGACATCTACTACACCGGCGATGTGGCTTGGAAAGATGAGGACGGCTATTTCTGGTTTGTAGGCCGGTCCGACGATGTGATAAAAAGTTCTGGTTACCGCATCGGTCCCTTTGAGGTGGAAAGCGCCCTTCACGAACATCCGGCAGTGCTGGAATGTGCCATCACTGCCGTGCCAGACCTAGAGCGCGGCGCCATAGTCAAAGCTACAGTAGTGCTTGCCAAAGGCTGGAAGCCGAGCGATGAACTCAAGGTAGAACTGCAAAACCACGTCAAGAAAACCACAGCCCCGTACAAGTATCCGCGCATCATTGAGTTTGTGGACGAGCTTCCCAAAACCATCAGCGGCAAGATTCGCCGTGTGCAGATACGGGAAGAGGACGATATACTGCAATAGCGATTGAGCGGCCGTGTACGTGAATGTGTGCGGCCGCTGCTGTTTCTATCAACGGTTCCCTGCCCAAAAATCCCTGTCAAACACCACATGCCCCTGACGCAGGGTCATAAGCGGTTTTCCAGAAAGGGTGCGTCCGTTGAACGCTGAGTTCTGTCCACGCGATCTGAACAGGGCTGTGTCCACATTCCAGACAGCCTCAGTATCCACAACAACAAGGTCCGCTAAGAGACCCGGCTCTATGGTACCGCGGTCAATCAGGCGCAGTATCCGCGCTGGAGCGGCGCTCATAAGGGCCGAAAGCCGTGAAAGGCTGAGATGCTCTTTGCGCACCAGCTCGGTAAAACACGCGGCAAAACTCGTCTCAAGGCCACTGAAGCCCGGGGCTCCATGTTCCTTGTCCGCTGAGGTGTGCGGGGCGTGGTCAGTGGCTATGGCGTCGATGCTTCCGTCAAGAAGGCCGGCGATGAGCGCCTGCCGGTCGTCCTCGGTTCTTAATGGGGGATTTACCCGGCCATGAGACTCGCTGCCCAGAGACGCGGCGTCAGCCTCGGTCAGGCAGAGATGATGAGGTGTGGCTTCGCAGGTGAGTGATTCGCCCCGCGCCTTTGCAGCGCGTATGCTGGCAAGGGCTTCTTTCGTGGACACATGGGCGATGTGAACATGAGCGCCGGCCTCCCTGCCCAGTCTGAGCGCCCGCTCAGTGGCGAAGTTTTCTTCAATACGGCTCCACACAGAACGAGGCTGTCCTGCTTGCCGGGCTTGTTCCGCCTCCAGTCCGCCCGCGTCGCAGTGGCAGGACACGGGGATTTTAAGACAGGCCGCCTGACCGAAAGCCGCGAGAAAAAGCGCGTCATCAGCCACGTCCTTCCCGTCTTCGGAAAACAGGCGGACATGGCCGGATTTTGCCCGCGAAAAGCCCGGAGCCAGTTCCTTACCCGCCATGTTCCGCGTCAGGGCTATTGCTGGATACAGGTCAATGAGGCCGAGCGCGTCCGAGCGTTGTTTGAGGGCCTGCGCCGCCTCAAACGTGTCAATGACCGGCTTTGTGTTTGCCATGCAGACCAGCGTCGTATAGCCGCCGGCAAGAGCCGCCAGAGACGCGGACTCAAGCGTTTCCTTCTCAGGAAAACCCGGATCCCGAAAGTGCGCGTGCATATCAATAAAGGCGGGCATCAGCGTCAGGCCGCCGCCGTCAATAACTCTATCAACGCCGCCATGCCCAACCTCATACCTGATGATTTCACCTTTTATATACACGTCGCGGATAATCTCATCATGGAGTATCACCGACCCAAACGCATCAATCGATTCGTCAACAATATGAAAGTTTTGTAAGAGTGTTTTCACTGGTTTCCGTCCACGCACTCTCATAGAATGCGCCCTGCGTACAATACGATTTCAAGGAGAAATTTTCAACATCCCAGCGGAGCGGCTGGGTACTTATTGAAAATCGCTCCCTGAGCGTATCTCATCACAGTATTTGCAGCGCTGGGGACACAGTTCCGTGCGTTATTCAGGTTAAGGATGTGGGGATTAAGCTTATTTACTCCGTTCCAGCAGGATACAGAAACCGATTTGGTCGGCTTTTCATCGGAAACACAATTTTCACAGTTACCAATAAGGTCTCTCGCTCCAGCCATAAGCAGCCTCCTGCTCCAAGCCTGAGCGGGAGTCCCGCATTGAACGACACACACTCATTACCTACCACTCTCTGGCAACAAAGTCCGGCGGAGTATCGAGCAACACAACCGATTCCCCAGTGAGTGCAAGTACAAAAAAACCCGCTTTATGCGCATACTCCACCGTATCAGACGGCACTACTCCACCCGCAATCGCGCCAAGCAAACGTTTACCCACTACCTCAAGCGGCGGATACCGGCGTATCAGCTTCATGCGATTAAGATGATGCTCTACGTCTTTATCATCCGCTTCCCGTTTCACTTCAACCGCCATACACCAGGCCGTATCTGAAAGCAAAATATCTATGTCTGTTTTCTGGTGATTCTGTTCGTCATAAATGGGAACCCGTTGATAGGCTCTTGTTAACTGGTACGAATACGCGGCAAACTTTTCCCACAGTCGCGCCGCAATCAAAGTCTCTATCAGTTCGCCAATAGAGCGGTTAAGACCCCCAACATTTTTCGTTACCCGGTCAACCCGCATAGACATCTTCTGGATAGCCTTGTTTGTCTCGGCAATCATCCGGTCATGTTCAGCCTTGCTTTCTTGAAATCGTTTGTCCGTCTCCCGAAACCGCTTCTCTGTCTCGGCAATCATCCGATCATGTTCAGCCTTGCTTTCCTGAAACCGCTTCTCTATCTCGGCAATCATCCGGTCATGTTCAGCCTTGCTTTCTTGAAATCGTTTGTCCGTCTCCTGAAACCGCTTCTCTGTCTCCAGCATTGCCGCCCAGACATCCTCAAATGTCGGCCCCTTTCCCGGCTGACGCGCTTGTGCTACTACCGCCATATATACCTCCGTGAACTTGAGGCCTCCACGCTACCTCTTTTCCGGGGGCCTGTCAAGCACTCCGAGAAAACAGGCGGGTAGCTCTCATGCCTATGCGTCTGCACCCTATCCTCTTACTTCCTCCCGGTTAATACCACCACCGCACCGAGTAATATGCACTCATGCCTCATTGCCTACCACACACCAGCAACAAAACCCGGCGGAGTATCGAGCAAACTAACCGATTCACCGGTGAGGGTAAGCACAAAAAAACCCGCTTCATGCGCATACTCCACCGTATCAGGCGGCACTACTCCTCCTGCTATT